>NZ_SMLV01000155.1 GCF_009711525.1 Fulvivirga lutimaris | reverse complement strand
GACAAGATTATAGCGGAAGCTCGTTCATTAGTACTGAAAAATGGTTTTTCAGGTACTAGTATAGATCAGATCCTTGATAGGACAGGGATAACAAAAGGAGCTTTTTTTTATCATTTCAAAACAAAAAATATTCTCGCTAAAGCGTTAATTGAAGATTTTGCCAATGAGGATTTGGGATATATGCGCAAATCATTAGAGATGGTGAATGAGAAATATGATAAGCCTTTAGACAAACTATTGGCTTTTATTCAATATTTCATCGATATGATGTCTGGGCTGACAGAAGCCTATCCCGGGTGCCTCTATATTTCTTATACTTCTGAGCCCAATCAGTTTGATGAGGAAATAAAGGAAGTTGTATCTGGCACTATTTTAATCTGGCGTAATACCATGATGAAGTTACTAGAGGATACTGTAGAAGATTTAGGGATAAAGCCAGGTGTTGATTTGCAGTCATTAGCGGATCACCTTTTTATTGTCTTCGAAGGATCCTTCGTGGTGTCTCAGGCTTTGGAAGATAAAGACTTAATTGCCAATCAAATAAAGCACTATAAGCATTATTTAGAGGTATTGTTTAAAAAGGCCTGATTGTAAATTTTATAATGGCTTTACACCTGTATGACATTCAGCATCATGAGTAAATCAGGTTATGATGTCATTCTGATAGGTTTAACAACTTATCCGCCCCAATCCATTTAAAGATCTTACCTGATATTTTAGTTTCAATACGTTCTAGCACTCCTTTTTTACCAAAGTTGTTGAGCCAAATCTCTAAGTGATCGTGCCTGGCACTGAGCAGTTGATGTTGACTGTGGTAATGGATGTTGCCATTGTCATCTAACAATGCTTTCTGGTCTCCTTCAGGTAGTGAATTCACAAACTTTCTTTTTCGAAACCCTGGGCGGTAGTAAGTAAATAGTTTGAATACATGGTCGCGACTGACTAATACCTGATCGCAGCTTTCACAAATAGAAAACTCTACTTTTTGGAAGGTTAACCTGTTAGATTTAATATCTGCTTCACAATTAATACACTGAAATGAAACTACTTTATTAGTGTCTTTGAACTCATCCTGGTGAAACCTTTTTTTAAAAGGAGAGAGGCTTAAGGTCATATTGAAAAAGGCAATGAAGAATATCACTGAAATTAGCCAAAAGCCGTAAATCAGCAGATTTGAATTTGTCTCAAAAATAAAACCATCATAAAGACCATGCGCCACTGATGCAACAATAAAAGAAACCAATAGCCCTCTCCAGTTGCTGCTGGATTTTTTATGAATGTAATATGCAATGCCCATATACCCTGAGAAGGACATATGACCTAAAACACAAATAACCGATCGAAGGGCTAGTAGAGTGTAGGGGTAATTGCTGCTAAAGGAATAGAAGATATTTTCTATGGTTGAAAAACCCAGAGCCACTGCCGACATGTACACCAGGCCGTCTGCTGGTTCATTAAAATCCTTTTCGAAGAATTTGTAACAGGCTGCAAGCGCCAGTAGCTTACTGATTTCTTCTATGGGCCCAATTTTTAAAATAGAATCAATAAAAGTGTGCTCAGCAGGAATGTAGCTATATATGGTTAAACTAAATACTACTGACAATGTGCCACCCACTAAAAAGGCAATTAGTAATCTCCCAAAAGGTTCTTTTTCAAATTGGTCTTTCTTTCTAATCCATAATAAGTAAAGGAAACCAACAATAAAGGCTAATAAGACTATGATCATAATAAAATTCTAAAGGGCCAATATAAGAGAAAATCTATTTACTTTTTCTTATTAAGTCCAGAGCCATGTTAAGAATGTCAGTGATGGTATCTAAAGGCAGATCCTCATTAGGTTTTACTCTAAATATCTTCATTCGTGCTCTGTTGCCAGCTTCTAAATCAGGGTGGTCGAGCAGCTTTCCTTCTACAAGTAAAATGTATGGTTCGGTAGTTTTCTTATCTATCCATAGGTACGCGAACATCTTTTTCTTATAACAAAAGCAAGGCATACCATACTTTTTGGTTTCAGTAATATGCTCATCCTGCCGAAGGATAATACTTCTAAGAGCTAATAGGCAGCTCTTGTTGGGCTCTGGCTGGCTGAGGTAAAAGTGATCTAAATCGCTTTCCAAAACCTATTTGGTTTGAGTCATATTGTCTGCCACCACAATAGTATAATTAGCAATCGTTGCCTTTTCTTCATCGCTCATAGCGTCCCATTCTGATTGTAAAACAGTGGTAATGGATTTGATATTCAGTCCCGGCTGAATTTTATTGATCCACCAAATGATACCTTGATTATAGTTAGAGTGATAAGAACCTTCAAAATGAAAAAGGAAATCACCTTTGTTAAAGTTCTTCAAAGAAAAATGAGCCATGGTAGCATCTTTAGCTGCCTGTGCCGTTTGTATGTTCAGCATATTAGGTGGAATATGGCCGCCCATCATGTCTGCCATTTCAGCATAAGCTTTTACAGTAGGGTCAAAGTGCTTTTCTAAATCTGGGCCAATCATAGCCAGAGCCTCAGGGCTCAATTCTTTTAAAACCTCAATGCCTTTTTTGTTGATCATGGAGGCATATCTTCTCGGTATGTTGGTGGCAATAAATCTTAAGCCTTTTTCCTTAGCAAACTCCACCAAAGGTTTGTAATCTGTTTTGTAATTGCTCCAAAGCTGAGTGATCTCGGGTAGCATTTTGTCTTCAGTATAAAATCCTTTGAGGTATTCATCAAGTACTAGTTGATTGCCATTTTCAAACATCTCCGCTCCGAAGAATAGCTTATCTCCTTTTATGTCATAGAAGCTTTTGCTCATTTCCAGCTGCAGCCAGTGGGAGATGGGGTTGTTGTGGTATTCACCAAAGAACACCATATCGCTATTAGCAAGATCACTTATCATTTTGTCATAATCAGCGGCCTTTCCAGTATTATCAAAGAGTTGGTAAGCTGGTTTGGTTTGGGCTGTGGCAAGGCTCACAATGCCCAATAATATAATGCAGGTAAGCTTAAGAGATTTCATAGTTCAGAATGTTTTCAATCAGACCTTAAACTAGTGAATTTTGAAATAAAACGTACAGTTTGTTTCCTTGCAAAACAAACTCTGCCTTTGGTTTGTGTCTTCACAAACCAATCAGATATTTTTAATTAAGGTTCGTGAGACACGAACCTTGGCTTTAGTTTAAGAGAGTATTAATGATCGCAGTTTATCAATGAATTTAACTTCTCAATTGCATCATCGCTGAAACCTGAATAATTGGGGATAATATCTGTAATGATTTCATTATCATATTCTAATCTAAAAACCTGTATTT
>NZ_SMLV01000143.1 GCF_009711525.1 Fulvivirga lutimaris | reverse complement strand
AAGATAAACTACTAAAAGCGAGTTAAAAAAAGCCCCTCTTGGATATCCAGGAGGGGCTTTTTTAATTTCATTGGCTTAACCAATAAAGTACATTTCTGGCCATCTGCTTCCAATCATAGCCGCTGTCATTTAGGCCAGCAGAGATTTCTGAGTCTTTGATCTTAAATAACATGGAGCTAAATCCATTAGAATCTCCAAGAGCCACAACTTTTCCATTACCTACTGTGCCAACTAAGCATTGAGAAGTTCCTGAACCTCGTGGTCCCACTCCTGTTGTGTGTTTTGTTATTTGGGCTGATGGTGATAATTGCAATACATTTTCATAACCTTCTCCCTTAAGAGCACTTCCTCCATAAGTGGTTAGGTTGCTCACTCTTGTTGAACTATTTCTCCCTTTAACAATCGGATGATTTGTATTCAGCAATCCATTTTCTTCAGAGTAAACAATCCAACCAGAGTGCCCTCTATTATCATAATTCATACTATCAACGACATAGCCCACTGTAGATTCTAATCTAAACTTTTTAAGCAGTGGATTGATAGCTTGATCAAAAGGGGCATGCTCAGTGAACACTAAGAGTGATCCTCCATTATTTACCCATGCATAGAGGCTGTTGATTTCGTCTGCAGTGAATGCAATCTCATCTGTAACCTCCAATTTAGTGGTGAATTCAAAAGGCAGCGCAGTCATGATCATTATTATATCAAACTGATCTAAATAGGCTGGCGTAAATTGTGCACTGTCAATAACTGGATTATAGCCATCAGCTTTTGACAAAGCTTCAAATGGCTTGATAAAGCCTTCGGTTACAAGAAAATTATGATGCCCTGCGTCAAAAAGAATTTTTGGCTCTTCACCCTCATCAAAAGCAGGATTTGAAACGGCAGGATCAAAATTCGCATCATTTTGCATAGGCCATTTCTGACCAAAAGAAACTTGAGTAGCAAATAGTAGAAGTAAAAGAACTGAAGCTTTCATTTTACTGATAATGCGTTATACCAATTGCCTCATACAAATCTTTAGATGAGTACATATTACCGCCTTTCATCGTAAGATCCACTTTTCGAATGTCTCCTATATTTTTTATAGGATCACCATTTACTAAGATAAGATCGGCCGTTTTCCCTACTTCAATACTGCCCAGCTCTTCTTGCACTCCTATAACTTCAGCAGAATTATATGTGGCAATCTTGAGCACCTCCGGAGCGGGGATACCTGCTCTAACATAATTCTCCAGTTCAGTATGTAACCCAAAGCCCACCATTGAGTCCGTGCCAGGAACGATAACTATACCTGCATCATAAAGTGCCTTTACGATAGCCAGCAGCTTGGCATAAGATGCCTTATACTGATCGACTTTACCATCAGGAATTGGAAGTCCTCCTGAATAAAACCCTCTTTTCACCTGAATTGGTAACCTATCAAGGATAGAAGCAAAAGATGGGTCTGGCTCACCTGCCTTTGATGACAACATGCCTTCAAATATGGATACTGTGGGGTCGGAAACAATATTGTTAACCTTCATCAAATTGACAAAATCCTTAAACTCTTTGCTTTCCAAATCAAGCGTGTGGGTGTGCTCACCTATCATTGAGAAACGTAAAGGTGTACGCGTGTCTATGGTATCGCTTAAAAAGTTTAACGCCAACATGTTAACATGCTGAATTTCATCATAACCCGCCTCTATGGCTTCCTCTGCCAGCATATAAGAAGGAATATGGCCACTCAATTTCATGCCTAAACTATGAGCTCTTTCTGCCAAAGGCTTTACCCACTCAGGGTCTATAGAACTGTAAAGTTTAATTTGTTGGTACCCTCGCTCATGATAGAAATCAATAGCTTCAAGTCCCTCTTCCAAATTATTAATGATTTTGCCTATTGGTCCTGCATATGGTCCTGCTTTATCGATAAACCCGCTCATTATTAAAATTCTTGGCCCTAGTACCGTGTTGTCGTCAAACTCCTTTTTGATATCAGGCAAATCAAATGAATTAGCCATATCACGCACAGATGTTACTCCTGCAGCAAGATTCATTAGACCCTGAGACCTGTCCAGATGCCCATGCATATCAAACAAACCTGGTAACAATGTTTTATTGGTGGCATCTATCACCTCAGCTGCCTCGGGAACCTCGGCAGTTCCATCAATAATGCTTTCAATTTTGCCTTCACTAACTACAACATGCTTATTGGTAATTATTTTTGCCTGCTGTGCATCAAATACATTCGCATTTTTAAATACCACTTTACCGTCAGGAATTTGGGTCAGTGTTCTTGCTAAATTCTTATAATACTCCTTTTCAGAGTTGGTCTGATGGTCCAGGAGTTCCTGCTTAAGGTCTTCGTAACCTTCTCTAATGAAAGTAAGCCATGTAGATGGGTAGGCAAAAAATCTGTTATTGCCATCTAACCAAACATAGGAAGGTGTAAATGAAAGGCCGTTGTATTCTACTAGCTGTAGCTCCAGGGTATCACCAAACGTATACTTTTTAGTTCCTGACAACTTAACATTACCGCTAGGGTACAGCTCTATAGTTTCAGCTTTTGAAGTCAGCATATTTCTCAACATCAACTCTGTATTGCCAAATCCACTATTAATACCCAGATAGTGGCCTTCCTTTGCGGTAGCCACACCTGCCTCAGAAGTACTTTTCCACTCGGCTTTTTCGCCATTATTTTCAAAATGCTCAAAAACGGTATCTTTTAAATAATTGTGCCCAATAATCTCTAGCGCAGATATAAATCCATTTTCATCCAGATTAATGGATTCTACCAAATGCGGTCCTCTACCGCGGTCATTAAATTCCCATTCGTACTTGTAAGTTCCATCCTCTGCCAACCAACTCTTCATGTAACCAGACTCATTATCTCCGAAAAAAAGCTTGTAATTGATGGCTTCATAATCAGTTTTCGCGGTAGTTTTTTCTTCAGGTTGGCTGCAGCTTGCCAAAATAATAGCTGTCACAAATGGTATTAAGTACTTC
>NZ_SMLV01000389.1:16436-27285 GCF_009711525.1 Fulvivirga lutimaris | reverse complement strand
ACTGTTTCGTCAAGGCTAGCATGCGAGATTCCGCCAGCAGCATTTTTATGTCCCCCTCCAGAAAAGTTCTTTCTAGCAAATTCGTTAACGGAAAAATCACCCACCGAGCGGAATGACATCTTAACAGCTTCAGTTCTATCTATAATAACTGCAGCGAACTTTATCCCTTCTATAGACAAGGCATAGTTTACAAGCCCCTCGGTATCACCAGTCTTGGAGTGAAATCGCTCCAACTCCTTAGCGGTAATAGCAAAATAGGCTGTATTTAATTCCGGAATAACTCTGAGCTTTTCATTGAGCGCGTAGCCTATGAACTTAATCCTGTTTAACGAATTATTATCATAGATCAGCTTGGCTACTTTGGCGGTGTCAGCTCCTCTTCCTACTAAGTCACCGCAAACATCAAAAATGTTTTTAGTGGTATTAGGGTGTTTAAAGCTACCGGTATCAGTCATTATACCTGCGTATAGCGCTTCTGCTATATCTTTATCGATAAGGTCCTGATCCTTTAAATCAACTATCAGCTGATGAATAAGCTCTGCAGTAGCGGCCGCCTTAGTACTCCATAATACATATTGAGCAAAGTCTTCAGGCTCAAGGTGATGATCAATCAACACCTTGTCGGCCTTTGATTCTCTTACCAGATCGCCAACTTCATTAATTCGCTTTAAGCTAGAAAAATCAAGACAAAAGATCAGGTCGGCTTCTTCTATTACCTGCTCCGATTTACTTTTTCCTCCTTCACTATATTTCACCACATCATCATTGCCCACCATCCAATTCAAAAAATCCGGATAGTCAGTAGGACTTACTACTGTCACCTTATGATTTTTTTTCTTGAGATAAGAAGCTAGAGCCAAAGAAGAGCCTAAAGCATCAGCATCTGGTTTATGATGCGTGGTAATCACTATATTTTTCGGAGATTTTAACTTCTCCTTAAATGCTTCGAAATTTTGCATTACACTATAATCTCCCACAATCAACCGGGTCTGTAAAAAATTTAAGGGGCAAAATTGGTTATAAATTAGTTCTAAAGCAAAATGGAGCGATGGTACTATTCTCTATCAAATAAATGAAAGGAGCTATTCTTCTTTTAAATATTGTGCTACTTTTGCGGCAAAATTTAGAAAACAAAAATATTATGGCGGGAATTAGAACATTTACAATGATTAAGCCTGATGCTGTGGCAGCAGGTAACAGCGGTGCAATTATTAAAATGATTGAAGAAGCTGGTTTCAAAATCATTGCAATGAAAAAAACTTATATGTCTAAGGACAGAGCAGGTCAGTTTTATGAAGTACATTCAGAAAGACCTTTCTACAATGATCTAACTACTTACATGTCTTCAGGTGCTATTATTCCTATGATTTTGGAAAAAGATAACGCTGTTGAAGATTTTAGAAAACTTATTGGTGCAACTAATCCTAAAGATGCTGCCCCAGGTACTATCAGAGCTTTATTTGCTGAGTCTATTGAGGCAAACGCAATTCACGGTTCTGATTCAGATGAAAATGCTGCTATTGAAGGAAGTTTCTTCTTCGCAAGAACTGAACAGTTCTAATTTTCTAATTAAGAAATCGAAAAGCCTGCCTTGATAAATTCAAGACAGGCTTTTTTATTTTAAGGCAATACAAATATTCTTAGGTTCTGTAAAAAAGCGTAAAGCTTCCCATCCTCCCTCACGACCTACACCAGATTGTTTCATTCCACCAAAAGGTGTTCTTAAATCTCTTACAAGCCAGCAGTTAACCCAAATTATGCCACTCTTTATATTGTGAGCTACACGGTGTGCTCTTTTAAGATTCTCTGTCCAGATGGTAGCAGCCAGACCATAAGCAGTACTATTGGCAAACTCTATCACTTCCTCTTCAGTATCAAATGGCATTATGGTGACAACAGGTCCAAAAATTTCTTCCTGGTTAGTTCTACAGTCATGCGATAAGTTTGTGATTACTGTAGGAGCAATGAAATAACCATTTTCACATCGACCATCCACATTGATCCTACTCCCACCAATAAGCACCTCTCCACCTTCTTTCTTCGCAAGCTCAATATAGCTCATTACTTTATTCATATGCGGTTCGGAAACCACTGCTCCAACTTTCGCCTCATCTGTTAATGGGTCAGCTACTTTTAAGTTTTTAACTTCCTTAACAAAGGCACTAACAAACTTTTCGTAAATAGATCTTTCAACCATAATTCTAGAACCACATAAACATATTTGTCCCTGGTTCGCAAATGATGAGGTAACTGAAGTTTTTACTGCTTTATCGAAGTCACAGTCAGCGAAAATAACATTGGGATTCTTGCCTCCTAGCTCCAGTGACAATTTTTTAAACATTGGAGCTGCTGTAGCAGCGATACTTTTACCAGTTGATGTGCCTCCAGTAAAAGATATTACAGGAACGTCTTTGTGTTCAATAATCGCTTGGCCTGCTTTTGCCCCTAACCCGTGGACAATATTCAAAACACCAGCAGGAAGACCTGCCTCAATGCACAACTCTGAAAAAAGGAAAGCTGTCATAGGCGTAATCTCAGATGGCTTAGCTACCACAGTATTGCCAGCAGCAATTGCTGGAGCTATTTTCCATGTAAATAGATACAACGGCAGGTTCCACGGAGATATGCAGCCTGCTACCCCAATAGGTGTTCTAGTTGTATAGTTGATATATTCAGTGTTTGGTTGGTGCGACTCTGAAGCAAAATGCTCAATACCTGTAGCATAAAATCGCATATTGGCAGCAGCCCGTGGTATATCTACCTTTTTGGCAAGCTTCAAAGGCTTTCCATTATCTACTGACTCAGCCATTGCCAGCTTTTCATGATTTTTGTCAATCAAGTCAGCTATCCGGTTCATAACCTTGGCTCTGTCCGTAATAGATGTTTCTGACCAGGATTTAAATGCTGCCTTGGCTGATTGCACTGCAATCTCTACATCCTCTTTATCAGAATCTGGAATTTGAGAATAAACTTCCCCAGTCGATGGATTTACATTATCTAGATAAGACTTACTGATTGGTTCAACCAGCTCTCCATTAATATAGTTTTTTATCTTTTGCATCCTTCAATTATAAACAACTCAACCTTCCACCATCCACAGGCAGATTGATACCATTAATATACCCGGCAATTGGACTAGCCAAAAAACATGCGGCAGCTGCTACTTCCTCAGCAGAAGCAAATCTGCCGGCAGGTATTTCCTTCTTCATATTCTCACTTGATTGCTCAACAGTGATTCCAGCTTTTTCAGCCTTACTCTTTATAATTGACTCTAATCGACCAGTGAAAGTAGCGCCAGGCAGTACATTATTTACAGTTATGCCATAGGCTGCCAATTCGTTAGATAGTGTCTTTGCCCAGTTGGCCACGGCACCTCTGATTGTATTAGACACACCTAATCCATTAAGCGGTGATTTTACTGAAGTTGATATAATATTTATAATGCGTCCATATCCTTCAGCTTTCATAGTTGGAGTTACTGCTTTCGCCAAGATTTGATTGCAGATCAAGTGGCGATTAAATGCAAGATGAAATTCATCCAAATTGGCATCTATTGCTTTCCCAGCAGCAGGGCCACCTGAGTTATTGATAAGAATATGAATATTGATCCCTTGACCTATATAGCTTTTGATTTCCCTTTCAACCACATCTGGCTTGTCGAAATCAGCTACCAAAACATCATGACTTTGGCCCCTTTCTACAGTTAACTCGGCCTTTACATCATTAAGTTTTGCTTCATTTCTAGCCAAAAGGGTAATGGAAGCACCCATAGTAGCTAACTCAATGGCGATTGCTTTGCCAATTCCTTCAGTACTTCCACAGACCAACGCCCGCTTACCTGTCAAATCTAAATCCATAGAATGTAGTTATGTCTTATTTATAAATTCTAATTTTCGTTAAATTTAAAGAGAAAATAACAAACAACTTTATGGCTATTAGAAGACCTTTCAATCTCAAAAAATGGATAGAAGACAATCGTGACCTATTGAAACCTCCAGTTGGCAATAAAAATCTTTACACAGATGCTGGGAATTACATTGTAATGGTAGTTGGTGGGCCAAATGCCAGAAAAGATTATCATTATAATGAAACAGAAGAGCTATTCTATCAGCTTGAAGGTGATATAACGGTAAAAATTCAGGAGGATGGAAAGGCTGTAGAAATTCCTATAAAAGAAGGTGAGATGTATCTACACCCGGCAAAAGTTCCGCACAGTCCAATCAGACCTGCAGGATCGGTTGGGTTGGTAATAGAGCTAAAAAGGGAAAGCCTAACAGATGGTTTAATGTGGTTTTGCGATAACTGCAATAATAAATTACACGAAACTTATTTCACTTTGGAGAATGTCGAAAAGGATTTTCAGCCAAGATTCAAAGAATTTTACAGCTCTGAAGAAAGTAGAACATGCTCTAAATGTGGTCATGTCATGGAAACTGACCCTAGATTTGTTTAATGGGTCAATCCAATTTTAATTCGCCTATTGGGCCCATTGCTACCTATTCTGAAGATGATTGTATAACTCAAATAGAATTCAATCAACACCTTGAGGAAGAAGAAACTGATTCAGTAATTGAGAGTTGTAAGACCCAGTTGACCGAATATTTTAAAGGCCAACGTAAGACTTTTAATGTCAAAATTAAACCTGTAGGCACAGAGTTTCAATTAAGAGTTTGGAATAAGCTAAAAGAAATTCCTTTCGGAAAGACCATTTCTTACAGTGATCTGGCCATCAGACTTGGAGACTTAAAGGCTATAAGAGCTGCCGGCACAGCAAATGGTAAAAACAAAATACCAATTATCATTCCTTGTCATAGGGTGATTGGCAAAGACGGGAGTCTGGTGGGTTTTGCGGGTGGCTTAGAAATCAAAGAGCAATTACTCAGACAGGAAGGTGTGATTTCGGGGGAACAGATAAAGATTTTTGGCTAATATTGGCAAAATTTGAATTATGACTTTTGAGAACTCCTTACAATTCGCTCAATCTTTAGACGAAAAAGATCCTCTTAAAACTTATCGCGACAAGTTTCATATTCCTAAAATAAACAGGAAAGACTGTATCTATTTTACTGGTAATTCTTTAGGGCTGCAACCAAAATCAACAAGACAGTTTGTTGAAGAAGAACTTCTGGATTGGGAGAAATTAGGTGTTGAAGGTCATTTTCATGCTAAAAAAAGACCTTGGTTCCATTATCACAAATTTTCAAAAGAGGCTTTAGGCAAAATTGTAGGAGCAAAGCCAAGTGAGGTTGTTTCCATGAATAGCCTAACTACCAACCTCCACCTGATGATGGTTTCATTTTACAGGCCATCTGAAAAGAAATTTAAAATAGTTATGGAAGAAGGTGCTTTCCCGTCTGATCAGTATGCGGTTGAAAGTCAGGTGAAATTTCATGGGTTTAATCCTTCCGAAGCCATCATCGAAATTAAACCAAGAGAAGGTGAAGCCACTTTAAAAACGGATGATATTGTCAATACAATTGAGAAAAATGCTGACAGTATTGCATTAGTATTATTCAGTGGTGTTCAATATTATACCGGTCAATATTTTGATCTAAAATCAATTACAGCAGCTGGCCATAAAGCTGGGGCAAAAGTTGGTTTTGATTTGGCACATGCTGTAGGCAATGTGCTTGTTAACCTTAATGATAGTGGTGCTGACTTTGCCGCCTGGTGCAGTTACAAATATCTAAATTCAGGGCCTGGTGGTGTAAGCGGAATTTATGTCAATGAACGTCACGCGAACAATCCTGACTTACCAAGATTTGCAGGCTGGTGGGGTCATAATGAGGAAGAGCGTTTTAAAATGGAAAAAGGCTTTATCCCCATGGAAGGAGCTGATGGCTGGCAGCAGAGCAATGTCAATGTTTTATCAAGTGCTGCACACATGGCATCACTTCAAATTTTTAAAGAAGCTGGCATAGATAAACTAAGAGCAAAAAGCCTTCAACTAACAGGATTTTTAGAGTATTTAATAAAGAGCGACCTCGAAGATTCAGTTCAGATTTTAACACCTAAAAATACGGAAGAAAGAGGTTGTCAACTATCGTTAGTAGTTAAAAAAGATGGCAAGAAGGTATTTGATACACTCACCAAAGAAGGTGTGATTGCTGATTGGAGAGAGCCTGAAGTTATAAGGGTGGCTCCTGTGCCTTTGTACAATACTTTTGAAGATGTTTTTAATTTCTATTCGATAATGAAAAAAGTTTTGATCGAATGAAGCAAGTAAAGAAAATAGGAATTGTTGGTGCTGGACTAGTGGGCTCGCTAATGGGTATCTATCTGGCTAAAAGAGGATATACCGTTAATGTATTTGAAGGAAGGCCTGATATGCGTGCTGCAAATCTTGCAGGGGGCCGATCAATAAATCTTGCATTGAGTAATAGGGGCTGGTTACCATTAAAAGAGGTTGGCCTTGAAGCTACTGTTGAAAAGATGGTTATCCCGATGCGTGGTCGTATGATGCACGATGAAGAAGGGTTTTTGAAGTTTCAGCCTTATGGTAGAGGGGGTCAGGCTATCAATTCAATTTCACGAGGTGGACTCAATGAAGTTCTGGTAAATGAAGCAGAAAAAAATGGCGTTAAGTTCTACTTCGAACATAAATGTGTAGGTACCAATTTCGAGGAGAGCATCCTGTTTTTTGAAAAAGATGGTAAAAGAGGCAAATATCAAGCTGACCTTATTATAGGTGCTGATGGTGCCTACTCCGTAGTTAGAAGGTTGATGCAACGCACTGACCGTTTTAACTATTCACAACATTATATTGAGCACGGTTACAAGGAACTTTCCATACCAGCAGCACTTAACGGTGGCTTCCAGATTGAGAAGAACGCATTGCACATCTGGCCAAGGGGTAAATTCATGCTTATTGCTCTACCTAATCAAGATGCCAGTTTCACTTGCACGCTTTTCTTTCCTTTCGAGGGCGAAGTTTCCTTTGCATCTCTGGATACCGATGAAAAAATTAAGTCCTTCTTTGATACTACCTTTCCTGATGCTGTTGAGCTAATGCCATCTTTAATGAAGGATTATCATCGCAATCCTACGTCATCCTTAGTTACAGTTAAAAGTTATCCATGGGTGAAAAATAGAACTTTGATTATTGGTGACGCTTCTCATGCCATTGTCCCTTTTTATGGTCAGGGAATGAATAGCGGGTTTGAAGATTGTAGGGTTTTGAATCAAATGCTTGATGAGCACCAAGATGATTGGGATAAATTACTGCCTGCCTATCAGAAGTTGAGAAAACCAGATGCTGATGCTATTTCAAATCTCGCCTTGCAGAATTTCATTGAAATGAGAGACCTTGTAGCAGATGATAATTTTCTACTAAGAAAACAGATAGAGGCTAAATTATCAGACTTGTATCCTCAAAAATGGATTCCTCTGTACTCCATGGTCACTTTTAAAGAACAAATGAGGTATTCTGATGCTTTAGAAATGGGCAAAAAACAAAAAGCCATCATGGATAAGGTGATGGCTCAAAATAATATTCATAAAAACTGGGAGTCTCTCGATTTTGAGAGCATTGTCAATCAGCTATAAGCCCAACTCTTGTTTTAATTTATCATAATTTGCCTTTTCATCTGGCTCAGGATCAGCATCCGGGCCAGCAAAAAGATCTAAGGTTTCATTTAAGAATTCTACCGAAGCAGCGTTATTTGGTAAATATTCTTTCAGCGCCTCCAGAAATTTATTTTCCCACATCTCTCTATTCTTAAGAAGATACCTTATCTCGGCCTTATAAATAAGCATCAGATTTTCTTCCTTCTCGTCCGTTCCAAGGTTATCAGAAGCAAACTCGTCACCTAATATTTTTGACAGCTGCTTAAGCGTAACCCACTCTTCAGAATCAAGTAGGCCATCGCTCATCACTAAAATACATGATGGCAAAAGGTGCGCTATATATATAAACTGCTCCTTATTAATATCAAGAAACCTCACTTGAGTGTATTCCTTATACAAGCTATCCATCTTAGAAACCGACATATCCTTATAATTTAACATGACTTTTGCTAAAATATAATTTTTGAAATTATTTCAACTATTTATAAGCTGTTTATACTGTTCATAATAAAGCAGAATGTCCCTAACATAGTTAACTGGTTCATCTCCTCTACAATATCCAGAATTAACAATAGGATCAGTAAAATATTCCTTCGTAGACTTTAACAACAAATACTTTTCTACATTGTCATTCCATTCAGTAGGATCGGCACCATACTTATCAGCTAGATTTCTGGCATCCTCCACATGGCCCAGTCCTACATTATAAGAAGCCAAAACAAATTTTATTCTTTCATCTTCATCCTTGATTGTTTTAGACCATAGTCCATCCAGATATTGTAAGTAGTTGCCTGCTGCAAAGATATTTTGCTTTGGATTGTACAAATCTCTTGCTCCAAACCTTCTTCCCGTTTCTGGCACTAACTGCATTAAACCAATTGCTCCAGCCCATGATTTTACGTTTGGGTCAAATTTAGATTCCCTATACATTTGAGCAGCCAGCAACCTCCAATCCCACCCTAGCGAATCAGCAGCTTCTTTTAGGTATTCATCATATTGAGAAATACTTTTACCTCCAAAGGAGGAAAAATCACTTTTAGCCCTAAGGGTAGATGCTCTAGTGCTCTTAAAATATTTGTTATAAATGACATTAAATGTCGGCTCTTTCTTAATCTTTTTTAACCAAGCATTTGCCTCTCTAAGCAGCTCTGTGGCATTGGGCCTAACGGCCCAAGCAATTTTTTGCGGAAAACTAATAGGAGTCTTTACATCAATAGAAGGATAATAGGAAGCATTTACAATGGCTACAGTTTCATCAGCAATGGTATATTCTATTTTACCTTCTGCCACATTCTTAATAAGCAACTCAGTTTCAACCGAATCTGGCTCCTCCACTATTATAATATCACCACCAATTTCCTGAGCTAAGCTGTTGAGTCGGTCAATATAAGAGGAATGCTTTCTAACATGAACTTGCTTACCTAATAAATTTACCTGATCTCTGATAAGTGATTTTTCCAAACCTTCTTTCGTTAGCTCATACCAATTATCAGGCTTTCTCTGAACCAGCATTTGTCGTGTGGTAAAATGTCTGGATGTAAAAGCTACACGCTCTTTTCTTTCTTTAGTAACCGTTAGCGAATAAGCTATAATATCTCCTTCACCATTATTCAGCATTTCAAAGGCACGCTCAATGCTAGGTGTAAATTTTATCTCTAACGGCAAGTCCAAATAGTCAGAAAACAGCTTTAACAAATCATAGTCATATCCCATTGGTCTGCCTTTATAAATAAAGTATCCAGTGGAACTGTTATCAACTATTGCCACCAAGGAACCCCTCTCCCTAATCTTATCCAAATCAATATTAACCGCATCTGGGTATTCAGTTTTTGTATTCTTCAGGTTATCACTTTCATTGCCCGAGCGGTGACAGCTACCAACAAGTGTGATTAATGCAATTAGAATAATTGCCTTGTACTTCATAGACAAAATGGACATCGAAGTTGAAAATAATGATAATTTTGCTGCAATAAAAAATAATGACCTCTCGCATAGAAACAAAATACCATGGTTTTATATAATGTAACAGTAGGAATTGACCCGGATGTTGAGCACGAATGGCTGGATTGGATGCAATCAGTTCACATTCCAGCAGTAATGCATACAGGTATGTTTGTAGAACATAAAGTATTTAAAGTTCTTAGTCAGGAAGATGAGGAGACTGTGTCGTATAGTATTCAATATTTCGCTAAAGACATTGAGTTTGTAATGAAGTATTTGAATGAATTTGCACCTCCTCTGGTCGAGGAACACAAAAACAGGTACCAAAACAGACATGTAGCTTTCAGAACACTATTGCAGCAAGTTTAGCCAAACAGCAGAAAGTGCTATTTTGTGCTTTGACCAAGCTTTTGTACCAGTAAACGTTTCCTTTTCGGAATAATCACATACTTTGTTGAGTTTCATAGGAGTTGAATAGAATAACTATGAAAACATTTATGCTCGAAGCTTCGGAAGATTCACCATTAGTTTATCTTAATGCAGACAACGGAGAATTAGTATTGAGAGGTAGATCCTATATGGAAGATACAGTACCTTTTCAAAAGCCTATAATCGATTGGTTGCGTAACTATATTCAAAAACCAAGACCTTACAACTCTTTCAAAATTGAGCTTGATTATATCAATTCGGCCTCACATCAAATGATTCTTGGTATAATAGCTGAGCTGAACAAGTATTTTATTTTAGGTAAGAATTTCGAAGTAATCTGGACTTACCAAAGAGAGGACGAATACATGGAAGATTTGGCTCAGGAAATGAAAGAAATGTTTGATCTGCCTATAAAAGAAATGGTATTAGCCTAACTCAATATTACAGTTGATCCACTCGCCATCTAAATTAGCATTGTAGTACTTCTTGTAAAAGTTAATTGCTGGTTCATTCCAATCTAGCACTTGCCACATCATACCTGTACAATTTTCTTCTTTGCCTTTTTGAATCGTCCGGTCAAAGAGCATCTTTCCTATGCCTTTACCGCGCTCAGACTCCGTTACAACAATATCTTCGAGGTATAGCCGCTTACCTTTCCAGGTAGAATATCGGTAATAATAAATAGCTATACCAACTATGTGGTGATCATCATTTTCAGCTACAAAAAACCCATATATTGGATTTGGCCCAAACCCATCAACTTCCATCTGGGCAACAGTATTATCTACAGCATCCGGCTCATTTTCATAAACAGCCAATTCTTTAATTAGCTCTAAAACTCTTGGCAAATCAGCTTTTTCGCCCACTCTAATCTTCATAATTAATAGATTTAAAAAGGCCATCTTAAATTAAG
>NZ_SMLV01000389.1:0-16173 GCF_009711525.1 Fulvivirga lutimaris | reverse complement strand
CTGCTGCTCTATTGCTTTTGAGATTGGTGTACCAGCACCATGTCCGGCATCGGTCTCAATTCTTATCAGCACAGGATTATCTCCAGCTTGCTTCTCTTGTAATGTGGCTGCGAACTTGAATGAATGGGCCGGAACTACCCTGTCATCATGATCTGCAGTTGTTACCATAGTAGCAGGGTAATTCGTTCCCTCCTTCAAGTTATGAAGCGGTGAATAACCCTTCAGGTAATCAAACATTTCTTTAGAATCTTCAGAAGTGCCATAATCACTTGCCCAAGCCCAGCCGATGGTAAATTTATGATAACGCAGCATATCCATAACCCCTACTGCCGGGAAAGCAACCTTTGCTAAATCTGGTCTTTGTGTCATAGTGGCTCCAATTAACAAACCTCCATTAGAACCTCCGGCTATAGCTAAATACTCACTGGATGTGTACTTGTTGTTTATCAAATATTCACCAGCAGCAATAAAGTCATCAAAGACATTTTGCTTTTGCATTTTAGTACCAGCTTTATGCCACTCTTCGCCATACTCACCGCCACCTCGGATATTAGGTTGCGCATAAATGCCTCCATTCTCTAACCATACTATTCTTGATGTACTAAAACTTGGACGAAGGCTAACATTGAAACCTCCATAGGCATATAAATAAGTTGGATTTTTACCATTTAACTCTACCCCTTTTTTATGGGTAATAAACATAGGAACCTTAGTTCCGTCTTTGCTCTCATAGAATACCTGCTTGGTTTCAAAATCATCTGGATTGAAGTCAATTTCTGGCTGCTCGTACAATTCAGATTCGCCACTTTCAATATCATATTTAAAAATAGTAGGAGGATAAGTAAATGAAGTGAAGGTGTAATAGATCTCTTTATCTTCTTTTTCACCACCAAAACCATAGGCTGTTCCTATGCCCGGTAATTCCACTTCACGAATAAGCTTACCATCATAGTCAAATTGCTTAATAGCGGTCTTGGCATCTTCTAAATAACTGCCAAAAATATAACCACCTACCGTTCCCGCAGTTAGTACATTCTCAGATTCAGGAATAATATCCTTCCAGTTTTCAGGTGCAGGGTTAGAAGGGTCAACTTCAACAACCCTATAATTTGGAGCATCTAGGTTAGTATAAACCAAAAGCTTGTCGCCTTTACTTTCTATTACATTATGATCATTATCAAAATGATCGATAACCGTTATTAAATCACCACCATTTTGGACGTCTTTAACAAAAAGCTGATTTCCGGAAGTCCCTTGAAAGGTTGTTAACACTAGGTACCTGTCATCCTCTGTCAAATAACCACCTGCTCCTGTCTTTTCAGTTTCTGGAGCAAAAACTACTTCATCAGCACTTTGTGGTGTACCTATCTTATGATAGTGAACACGGGCTTGCGAGTTTAGACCTGACAACTCCTCACCTTTCTTAGGCTCATCATATTTAGTATAATAAAAACCTTCATTTCCTTTCCACGACAATCCACTAAATTTGATGTGTCTTAAGGTATCGTCAACCTGAGTTTTGTCATCTGTATTTATAATTATCGCTTTTCTCCAGTCTGAACCACCTTCCGAGATAAGATAGCCAAACAGGCTACCATCTTCAGAGTAGCTGGTCCCTCCTAAAGAAATGGTACCATCCTCTTTAAAATTATTAGGGTCTAAGAAAACCTCAGGTTCACTATCTAATGTTGCCTTTCTGTAAAGTACATTTTGATTTTGGAGGCCGTCATTTTTATAGAAGTAATAGTAATCACCATGCTTGTTTGGAGCATAAATACGCTCATAGTTATATAGCTCGGTAAGCCTTTTCTTAATATTCTCTTTGAAATTGATATTGTCTAAATAGGAATGCGTCACAGCATTTTGGCTTGTAACCCAGTTGGCAGTAGCATCTGAGTTGTCATCCTCGAGCCACCTGTAAGGGTCGGGCACGTCTGTTCCAAAATATGTATCTACTGTATCAACTTTGGCCGTTTCAGGGTATGCTGAAACTTTGGACTTTTCCTCGGGCGGATTGCATGACAGGATCATTGCTGAAATGATTGAATAACTCAACAGTTTTTTCATTTTGGTATTAATTGGTTGATTTACTTAAACATACAAATCGAAAAGATGTTAAGGAAATGAAATTTGATGGATGGCTAAATCTTGATATTAATCCAATAATGAAATTCAAAATATTAAACACAATTGGTTTTATAGTAGTACTAGTCACAAATTACCTGGCTAATGCGCTTCCTATAAATGGATATAATACAGGAGAGCTGTCTGACTTTTACCCTAACTTATTTGTACCCACTGGAATTACATTTTCGATTTGGGGATTAATCTACCTACTACTGATTGGTTTTATTATTCTACAATGGGTAAGTGCAGATAAAAAACCTGTCCAACAAATAGGAATACTATTTTTCTTAAACTGTCTGCTCAACGCTTCATGGATTCTGGCATGGCACTACAGATTGGAAGAACTATCTGTAATCATAATGCTTCTCCTTTTGACTACGCTAATTAAGATCTGGCAAACATTACAAAAAACAACTTTCGATTCAAAAGTGATGAGGTTCTTTACAAAGACTCCCTTTAGCATATATTTTGGGTGGATCTGCGTTGCCACTATTGCTAATATAACCGCATTGTTGGTTCATTGGAACTTTAACCCTGCCTACCCTGAATACTGGACTGCAGTTTTGATTTTAATAACCCAAATACTAGTGTGGTTAGTGAACAAAAGAAATGTCAACCTTGCTTATTCTTTAACAATAATATGGGCCATCTCAGGTATCGTTTTGAAACAATCACAACTGGATGGCCCTTTTATTATTGTGGTAGCTGGCTACATTGCAATAGCAGCTACATTAGTAATTACAATAGGTTTGAAAATTAAGACTGCGATTAATTGATCATATCAAAACCTGTATAAGGTACCAGTACCTCTGGTATTTTTATTCCTTCTTCAGTTTGATTGTTTTCAAGTATAGCTGCTAAAATTCTAGGAAGGGCCAATGCACTTCCATTTAGAGTATGACACAGCTGAGTCTTTTTATTCTCATCCTTAAACCTCAATTTGAGTCTATTGGCCTGATAGGTCTCAAAATTACTCACAGAACTAACCTCAAGCCATTTTTCCTGAGCGGCAGAATAAACCTCCATATCAAATGTCTGAGCAGCCGTAAAGCCCAGATCTCCTCCACATAGGTTCAGAACCCTATATTGTAGACCTAGTTTCTCAAGTAACCCCTGAACATATGCACACATGTCTTTAAGAGCATCATAAGAATTATCAGGATGCTGAACCTGAACAATCTCTACCTTGTCAAATTGGTGTAATCTATTCAACCCTCTCACATGTGCTCCCCATGAGCCTGCCTCTCTCCTAAAACATGGCGTAAAACCAACATGCTTTATAGGCAGCTGCCTTGGGTCAACAATTACATCTCTGTACATATTAGTGATAGGAACTTCAGCAGTAGGGATCAGAAAATAATTCTCCTGAGTAATATGATACATCTGACCATCCTTATCGGGTAATTGACCAGTACCATAGCCAGAGTCCTCATTAATCATAATTGGCGGCTGTACCTCTACATAACCCATCTTTACTGCCTCATCTAAAAAGAAATTGACCATAGCCCTTTGAAGCCTTGCTCCCTTACCTTTGTAAAAAGGAAAACCAGCGCCAGTCACTTTATTGCCAAGCTCAAAATCGATGATATCATATTTTTTAATCAGCTCCCAATGAGGCACCGCACCTGCACCTAATTTAGGAGATATACCATGTTCATAAACCACAGCATTGTCATCAGGAGTAGCACCGTCAGGCACGTCTGAATTAGGTGTATTAGGTATTTTATACAATAGCTGCTTAAGCTCTTCCTCAATAGTGGACAGCTTCTCGCTTAAATCTTTACTCTCAGCTTTAAGAGCAGCACTCTTATCTTTTATTTTATTGGCCTCGTCTTTTTGCCCAGACTTCATCAAGGCACCTATCTCTTTGGACAAGCTGTTTGCCTCTGACAAAACCTCATCATTTTTACCCTGAGTAGTCTTTCTATCATCATCTAGTTGGATGATACTTGCTATCAAATTTTGGGCATCAGCAAACCTTCTTTTTTCTAGTGCTTTTACAACACTTTCCCTGTTATTCCTTATTCGATTAAGTTCCAGCATAGCTTTTTATTAAAATCGCTGCAAAATAATGCATTTTTGAGGTAAATGAAGTAGAAATAGTAACTAAGAATAATTATTTGCAATTAAAAATTTGGCGATTGTATATGGTTAATCTATTATTGCAATACCATAAATGAATGATTAGGCTTTATAAGTCATTTCTGATTATTAAAAGCCCACAACCAGCATTATTTTATCAAGCACAACTCGAACACTAAAGGTGAATCTAAACCACCCTATACGTTGATATTATTTTAAATAACAAACCATTCCAAAATCACACTTAAGATTTTATGTATACCATTGAAGAATTAAATGTCAGGCTTTTATCTGAATTGAAAGAGATAGCGGAGGAGATGAGCCTGAAGAATTTCAAAAAACTTTCCAAAGAAGAGCTTATCTACAAAATACTTGACCAACAAGCTATCTTACCAGAAAACGACCTCCCTAAGAAAAAAGCTCCAGAGAAAGAAGAAAAGCCTGCGCCAAAAGCTAAAAGTAAGCCCCCAAGAAGAGAAAATGTAGCGAAGAAAAAACCAACAGAGAAAGATGCTAAAGATCTAAGCGCTGATGAGCTACTTGAGTCTTTTAATCTAGAAATAGATAAAACAGCGGCCTCATTTGACGATAAAAAAGGTGGCAAGCCAGAGAAAAAGCAGGAAGAAAAATCTGCAGAAGGCGATAGCAAAGAAGATAGGGAGAGAAAACCTAGAAACGAAAAGAGAGACGACAACAAAGAAAAGGGTAACAGAGAGCCAAGAGAGAAGAGAGAAGATCGCCCGAAACGCGAAGATCATCGCGAGCACAAAAAGAAAGAAAACAATATCAAAGACTTTGATGGGGTAATAGAAAATGAAGGTGTACTTGAAATCATGCAAGACGGCTATGGTTTCTTAAGATCTCCTGACTACAACTACCTTGCTAGCCCGGATGATATTTATGTATCACCATCACAAATAAAATTATTTGGATTAAAAACGGGTGATACTGTTCAAGGCCAGATCAGACCTCCAAAAGAGGGTGAGAAATACTTTGCGCTATTAAGAGTTGGTTTTGTTAATGGCAAGACCACTGAAGAGATAAGAGACCGTGTTCCTTTTGAATATTTAACTCCTTTATTTCCTGAAGAAAAACTAAACCTAAGTTCAAAAGCTGATAACTATTCTACAAGAATATTAGACCTGTTCTCTCCAATTGGAAAAGGACAAAGAGGTATGATTGTAGCACAGCCAAAAACTGGTAAAACAGTACTTCTTAAAAACGTAGCGAATGCAATTGCAGAAAATCATCCTGAATGCTACCTGATCATATTATTGATTGATGAGCGTCCGGAAGAGGTGACTGACATGGCTAGAAGCGTAAAGGCAGAAGTAATTGCTTCTACTTTTGATGAGCAAGCTGAGCGTCACGTTAAAGTATCAAGCATGGTGCTTGAAAAAGCTAAAAGAATGGTAGAGTGTGGTCATGATGTAGTAATACTTCTTGACTCTATCACAAGGTTAGCCAGAGCTTATAACACTGTTGTTCCTTCATCAGGTAAAATACTTTCTGGTGGTGTTGATGCTAATGCACTTCACAAGCCTAAGAGATTCTTTGGTGCTGCAAGAAATGTAGAGAACGGTGGTTCTTTAACAATCATAGCTACTGCTCTTATTGAAACTGGTTCTAAAATGGACGAAGTTATCTTCGAAGAATTTAAAGGAACTGGTAATATGGAACTTCAGCTGGATAGAAAACTTTCTAACAAACGAGTTTACCCTGCTATCGATGTTCCTGCTTCTGGCACAAGACGAGAAGACTTGTTGATGTCTGAAGAAGAACTTCAACGCGTATGGATCCTGCGTAAATTCATGTCAGATATGAATTCTAATGAAGCCATGGAATTCCTGCTATCGAAAATGAAAGGAACCCGAAACAACGAAGAGTTTCTCATTTCAATGAATGGATAAAAAATAGAAAGCTGCTCTCGGGCAGCTTTTTTTATGCCTATGCTGTGTAGATCTTTACTTTTTCTTGCTGGGTTATTTGGAGGCTTTATAGCGGGCATCACCGGAATTGGTACAGGATTCATTATGATAGCGATTATTCCTATTGCGCTTCATAGCATTGGAATACCAGAATCAGAAATAGTAAGGTTTACAATAGCCAACACCATTTTTGCAACTATGTGTTCAGCCTTTGCAAATAATCTTAGATTATTGCTGCAAGATCAATTCTATAAAAAGGAGACCATCATACTGGCCATAAGCGCTGCCATTACTTCTTCTGTATTATTACAAATTGTAGTTATCAATTCTAGCTATTCAAAAAAGACCTACAATATCATTATCTGCCTTCTTCTGGTTTACATTATTTACCGAACCCTTAATAAACTCAGAAAAAACAGAATCTTTAAAGAACAGGTGAGTAATCTTAAGTTGACCTTAACAGGACTTAGCGCAGGTGCAGTAGCAGCACTAACAGGTCTTGGCGGTGGCTCTTTAATAATACCGATGCTTAATCTTTGGATGAAAATTGATATAAAGAAAGCCAAATCCATTAGTTACGGCACCATTTTTACAACGGCTTTTATTCTGACAATTATCAATTTATACAATCAACCGGAGGTTCGTATTCATCATGTTCATTTTGGATTTATTTTAGCACCCATTGCTATTCCCTTATCAGCAGGGGTAATAATAGCTTCACCATTAGGCATGAAAGTAGGTGAGCGTTTTTCTGCAAGAACCATCTCTTTCATTTTCTTAGCCGTTATTACTTTGGTACTTATCAAAAAGGCCACAGAGCTATTTTTATAATATTTCATTCGATTGCGATGAAGTAGTTTATATGACTAACTTTGATAAAAATTATCATTATGAGCTTTCTTTTTAACGACTTTTCTGGGTGGAAATCTTATTGTGAAAACAATAAAGTAAAACTATTTGAACCAGTTTTAGAATACGAAAAAGATCAGAAAGGCAGGTCTGAAACCGAAGTTTGGGAAGGGCTAAGCCGTGCCTACGATGTGATGAAAGAAGCCGTAGATACAGGTCTTAAAGAAGAAATGACATCCCGATCAGGAATGATCAATAATGGTGCAAAAAAGGTCTACCAAAACAAGTTGACCGTCCTTTCTAAAGAATTTCAGAACCTTATATCTCGTGCACTTGCTGCTAAGGAAGTTAACTCATGCATGGGTAGAATTGTGGCTGCTCCCACTGCCGGAGCCTCAGGCATATTACCTGGGTGCCTTTATACACTTCAGGAGATCCATGGTTTTGAAGACAAAAAAATATTGGAAGGATTACTAGTTGGGGCAGGCATTGCTTTGGTTATCGAGCAGAAAGCCTCACTTGCAGGCGCTGTTGGTGGCTGTCAGGCAGAAACTGGTAGTGCTGCGGCTATGGCATCAGGAGCTATAGCCTACTGTTTAGAGGGAGATATTGACCAGGTATTTAATGCAGTTGCAATCACAATTCAATGTACACTTGGCTTAGTATGTGACCCAGTTGCTGGTTTGGTGGAAGTACCCTGCGTGGTAAGAAATGCCAGTGCCGCTGCCATAGCTAATTCTTCTGCTCAAATTGCCTTATCCAACGTTAGTGCGGTTATCCCAGTTGACGAATGTGTTGATGCCATGGGCGAGGTTGGCCAAAGCATGGAAAGCAGATATAAAGAAACAGCCTTAGGTGGCTTAGCCGCAACGAAGACAGGCCAGCAGATTTCAAAAAAAGTACTTATTCAGGATATTGAAATACTTCCGGATGAGGAGTATCCTCAGGAATAAAAGACTTAATGGTATCACCTGCATAATATACAAGTGCTGTTAGTATAAATGACCAAGCAACAGCACTAATCAGCATATATGTTAATACTAACTTTTTAGGAGTATGATAAGTCGCCAATAAAAGAGTCCCTCCTATTGGTGTTAGTAAAATTGGTGTTAAAAAGGCTACACCCTTTATTCCATACTTTTTCCAAATGGCTACAAATTGCCTATTCCGTTTTGTGAAAGTTTTCTTTTTCTTGAAAATTTTTCTCAGCCATTTTTCCCTGATATAAGTACCCAAATAGGTAAATAGAATAACACTTGACATCATTCCAATCACAGTAATAATTACGGTTAATAAAAATGGGAAACCAGCACCATAGCCACCAACTGGCCCAAAAATGAACTTCAGCATGGTTAATAGTATGATAGAGATTATTTTAGCTATTTCCGCAAGCATCTAAGAAATTACTGTGTAGGTGTAAATGACATATGTCACCAACAAAACTACACCAGCAAATCTGGACATCCTTCGTTTATATAACATTAATGGAAGTATGAGCAATGTTATTCCTAACATGACAGTCATATCCTGATGAACAATTATTTCACTTACATGGATATCCTGAATTATACTTGTTATACCTAAAATTGAAAGGATGTTAAAAATATTGGAGCCCATCAGATTTCCAAGGGCTAAATCGGTCTCTTTCTTTATTGAAGCCACTATAGCAGTAACCAATTCTGGCAAACTAGTTCCAAGAGCAAGTACTGTTATTCCAATCACGCGTTCACTAACTCCTAAGAAAGAGGCCATCTCTTTTGCTCCACCAACAAACCAATCTGCTCCAAAATACAACCCTGCACAGCCCCCAGCAATATAAATCAGATCCTTGGCAAGGTTATTAGAAGGTTCTGGTACATCAAGCGTTTCTTCAGCCGCACGCAGTGCTTTGGTTTCCTTTCTTGATTTTCGAATAATATAAACCGTATACACTACAAGTAGGAACAAGAACACTATACCCTCAAAAGAATCAATAACGGCTTCTGTTTCCTTGACTACAAAATACAGTAACAAAGAGCTACCCATAGTCACAGGCCAGTCTATCTTGATGGAATCGCTTTGAACATTAATGGGGCCAATCAACGCTGTAATACCCAACACCAGTGCTAAATTGCAAATGTTAGAACCTACCACATTTCCCATGGTCATGTCAGGACTTCCAGCTAAAGCAGATTTTATACTTATTAAAAGTTCAGGAGCAGAAGTACCAAAGGCCACAATTGTAAGTCCAACAACCAGCGGTGATATATGAGAACGCAATGCAATGCTAGATGCCCCTCTTACAAGGAAATCGCCACCCAAAATGAGGACGAACAAACCAACAATAAGCATTACAATATTTAAAAGCATAAATTTTTAACTCTTAACCCCGAAACTTAAATCACCAGCATCCCCAAGTCCGGGTACGATGTATGAGTCTTCGTTCAATTTTTCATCTAAAGATGCGACCCAAATGGTATAATTTGTTTTCAAATGGGCGGCAATATACTCAATTCCTTCGGGTGCAGCAACAGCAGAAACAAAATGTATTTCAGATGGCAACCCCTTACTGATCAGTTGATTATATGCAGCAATTAATGACTTACCGGTGGCCAACATAGGATCGACAATTATTAACGTACGGCCTTCCAATTCGGGAGCTGCCAAATAGTCCAGCTTAATAGATATATCATCCCCCTCTTCACGATATGCTCCAATAAATGCGGCATCGGCTTTATCATAGTAATCCATAAAGCCATCAAAAAATGGCATGGAGGCTCTTAGTATAGCAACTATTACCGGATTCTTACCCAGCACCTCTACTTCCATTTTAGCCAATGGTGTTTCCACAGTCTCTTTCTTGTAATTTAGACTTTTAGACACTTCGTAGGCCATTACCTGACCCAGCTTTTTTAAATTATGTCTAAATTTGGAGCGATCCTTTTGAATATCCTTATCTCTCATTTCTTGCAGGAAATGATTGGCAATAGAAGCCTGATGATTCAAAATGTTAATCATTGAGAGAGGCGGACGTTAAAGTATTCTAAAAAAAGATTCTTCAATTGGAAATATAATTATTATTATAAAACTACTCCTAATACCTGACACATTATTTTTCTGTTTAAACATTGATCATTAGACCTTTATGAAGCTATTAAAAGACCTTTGTGCTGTTCATGCGCCCTCTGGAAATGAATTTGCCATGAAGTTGTTCATCCTCGACTATATAAAAAATAATGAGAAGAGCTGGAATCAGACTCCTCAAGTTATTCATGGTGAAGATTTTCAGGATTGTATTATTCTAAAATTCGGAAAACCTAGAACGGCTGTTTTTGCACATATGGATTCTATAGGTTTCACTGTTAGATATGAGAATCAGCTAGTGCCGATAGGTGGTCCGCAAGCCGAAACTGGATATATTCTGACTGGGGAAGACAGCCTTGGGCCAATAGAATGCGAATTAGAGGTGGATGAAGATCATAAATTGACTTACAAATTTGGTAGGGCCATTGACACAGGCACTGACTTGGTGTTCAAGTCTAATTTCAGAGAGACTAAAGACTATGTTCAGAATTGTTATATGGACAACAGACTTGGCGTTTATGCAGCGCTTAAGCTTGCAGAAACACTGGAGGATGGTGTAATAGTTTTTAGTTGTTGGGAAGAACATGGGGGTGGCTCGGTTCCTTATTTGGCCAAATATATCTATGAAAAGTGGAACATAAGACAAGCACTTATTGCTGACATTACCTGGGTAACAGATGGTGTTCATTCGGGCAAGGGCGTTGTTGTTTCTATGCGAGACAGAAATGTCCCTAGAAGATCATATATCAACAAGATCATAGCAATGGCAAAGGATTCAGGTGTTGATTTTCAATTAGAAGTAGAAGGTGGTGGATCAAGCGATGGAAGAGAACTTCAGGTATCTCCCTACCCTTTTGACTGGTGCTTTATTGGTGCACCTGAAGATAACGTGCACAGTCCGGATGAAAAAGTGCATAAGTATGACATACGATGTATGATTGAGCTGTATCGGTATTTAATGGCCAATTTGTAGTTTGTAAATAATAATGAAGGCATTTAAAGGAAATTTCTATATTTGCAGGCCTTTTAAAAAGAGGCATTTTTTGTTAGTGTAGCTTATGGTAGTTAAAGATAAGGCGTTTAAAAAGTTTATTCTCAAAGAAGAAATTGAAAAGAAGGTGAAAAGCCTTGCTCGAAAAATCAATGCGGATTATAAAGACAAACGCCCCCTTTTCATAGCCATCTTAAATGGTTCCTTCATGTTTGCCGCTGACATTCTTAAAGAGGTAAAGATTGATTGCGAGATTTCTTTCGTAAAAGTTGCCAGCTATGAAGATATGGAAAGCTCTGGCAACGTTAAGCAGCTTATCGGGCTTAATGAGAACATTTTTAATAAAGACGTAATCATTATAGAAGATATTATAGATACGGGTAGAACGATCTCCAAAATATTAGAAGAGTTCAAATCTTTGGGTGCGAGCTCTGTAGAGGTAATAACACTACTTAAAAAACCAAAATCAAAAAATGTAGAGGCAAATTTCAAGTACATTGGCTTCGAAATACCTGACAAGTTTGTTGTGGGCTATGGCCTTGACTATGACGGGCTTGCAAGAAATACAAAGGATATCTACCAACTTAAGGACTAGGTCAGGTTTTTTACCTTATATTTAAGACTTCAAAAATATTAACATGCTGAATATTGTATTATTTGGCCCTCCCGGAGCGGGTAAGGGTACTCAAAGTGAAAAACTGATTGAGAAATATCAATTAAATCATATATCCACTGGAGATCTTTTTAGAAAACATTTGAGCGAAGGAACTGAACTAGGTAAAAAAGCTCAAAAATTTATGGATGATGGATTCCTTGTACCTGATGAAGTGGTAATAGGAATGGTTGAAGACAAGATAAAAAGCGAAACTGACGCTAAGGGTTTTATTTTTGACGGTTTCCCGAGAACAGTAAAACAAGCTGAGGCTTTAGACAATGTATTAAAAGCAACCGACACTCCAATTTCAGGCATGATCGCCCTTGAGGTTCCTTTCGAAGAATTGAAGAAAAGACTTCTTGAAAGAGGTAAAATTTCTGGTCGTGTCGATGATCAGAGCGAAGAAAAGATTAATAATAGAATTCAGGTTTATTTAGACGAGACCTTACCAGTTTCTGAATATTATAAACAGCAATCGAAATTCAACGGCATTAATGGCGTTGGTTCTATTGATAGCATCTTTGAAAAAATTAGCGCTGTAATAGAGAACTTTTAATTAGTGAAGTGGCTTCATCAAACTTTATTGACTATATAAAATTTTGCTCCAGGTCTGGTGCTGGAGGTAGTGGAGCTGTCAGCTTTAGAAGGGAAAAACATGTACCGAAAGGTGGCCCAGATGGTGGCAACGGAGGGCGCGGTGGCCACATCATACTACGTGGCAACGCCCAGCTATGGACTTTGCTCCATCTAAAATACAAAAAGCATGTTCTTGCAGATAATGGCCAATCAGGTTCTGGAAGTAGAAGCTCGGGTGCCGATGGTGAAGATGTAATACTTGAAGTGCCTTTGGGCACCATTGCCAAAAGCGATGAAACCAAGAAAAAACTTTTTGAAATAACTGAAGATGGTCAAGAGGTAATTCTTACACCTGGTGGTCGAGGTGGACTAGGAAATGAGAATTTTAAAACTGCCACCAATCAAACGCCACGTTTTGCTCAGCCAGGAGAAGAAGGCAAGGAAGAATGGATCATTCTTGAGTTAAAGGTCCTTGCCGATGTTGGTTTAGTAGGCTTACCAAATGCTGGGAAATCAACCTTGCTGTCTGCAGTTTCTGCTGCTAGACCAGAAATTGCAGATTACCCATTTACTACACTGGTCCCTAACCTTGGTGTTGTGTCATACCGTGATCATAAATCATTTGTAATGGCAGATATTCCCGGGATTATAGAAGGGGCGGCAGAAGGTAAAGGGCTAGGAATTCGATTTTTAAGACATATTGAAAGAAATTCCGTGCTGCTTTTCATGGTGCCTGCAGATGCTGATGACATCAAAGAAGAATATCAAATACTACTAGGCGAATTAACTAAATACAATCCCGAGCTCCTGGACAAGGATAGACTTCTAGCCATTTCCAAGTCAGACCTTCTGGATGAGGAGCTGAAAGCAGAGATAAGAAAAGAGCTGCCAGAAGACCTGCCCTACTGCTTCATTTCTTCCATCACTCAAGAAGGCATTGCCGAGCTTAAAGACCAAATCTGGAAATCTCTTAATTAAATAAGTGTGTCATTTTGACATAAGAAGACCTTTGGCAGAGTAATTGTCAATTTTGCAAAGATATTTTAGTGATCTATTCAAAAAAGATGAAAACAGAGAACATAGAAGAGCAAGAATCTCAAAATACTGAGGAAATAGCTGCTGAAGAAGGAACAGAACAACAGGAAGTTCAGCATAAGTCTGAGGATTCTGAAGAGGAAAAGTCAGAAGAAACTGACGAGTTGACCAAACTTCAGGACGAGTTGACAGAGAACAAAGACAAGTATTTACGTCTATACTCTGAGTTTGACAACTTTAGAAGAAGAACTGCAAAAGAGAAATTGGACCTTGTACAAACTGCTACAGAGGATCTAATGATAGCCCTTATTCCAGTATTGGATGATTTTGAAAGAGCTGAAAAATCATTTGATGAGAAAGAAACAGATATTAAAGCTGTGAAAGATGGTGTTAACCTTGTTCACAATAAGTTTAGAAAGATATTAGAGCAAAAGGGATTATTGGTAATGGAAGGTAAACAAGGAATGGATTTTGATCCAGACTTTCACGAAGCGATCACCCAAATACCAGCTCCAAAAAAGAATTTAAAAGGAAAAGTTGTAGACATAATCGAGAAAGGCTACTTGCTAAAAGAGAAGGTCGTTCGATATGCAAAAGTTGTTATAGGCAACTAATAGTTGCTTAAATAATTTAAACATGGCAAAAAGAGATTTTTACGAAATATTAGGTGTTGACAAATCGGCAAGTGCTGAAGAAATAAAGAAGGCTTATCGAAAAGTTGCCATTAAATTTCACCCCGATAAAAACCCAGGAGATTCTGAAGCTGAAGAGAAATTTAAAGAAGCTGCAGAAGCCTATGAGATTTTAAGTAATCCAGAAAAGAAACAGCGTTACGACAGATTTGGTCATTCCGGCATGAACGGAGGCGGTGGCTTCAGCGGCGGTGATATGAATATGGACGACATATTCTCTCAGTTTGGTGATATCTTCGGAGGTGGTGGCAGCCCATTTGACAGCTTCTTCGGTGGTGGAGGCGGTAGAAAACGAGGTAGGAAAGGTTCTAACCTTCGTATTAAGCTCAAGCTATCTTTGGAAGAAATTGCCAATGGAGTTGAGAAGAAAATAAAAGTAAACCGACTGGTTCAGGCCGCTGGCGTTACTTTCAACACTTGTTCATCATGTCAGGGCACAGGTCAGGTTAGAAAAGTAGTTAATACTATGCTTGGCCAGATGGTATCATCATCTACATGTCCTACATGTGGTGGTTCAGGTCAGATCATAGGCAATAGACCTTCGGGTGTTGATAGCTCAGGGCTAGAACCAAAAGAGGAAATCATCTCAATAAAAATACCTGCCGGAGTTAGCGAAGGCATGCAGCTTTCTATGTCTGGTAAAGGTAATGAAGCACCAGGTGGTGGCGTTCCAGGAGATCTTTTAATTCTAATAGAAGAGAAAGAAGATGACATTCTTGTAAGAGAAGGGAATAATGTAGTGTATGATCTTTACATCAGTTTTATAGATGCTGCATTAGGTACTACAGTTGAGGTTCCAACAATCAGCAGTAAAGCAAGGATCAAAATTGAGGCCGGAACGCAATCAGGTAAGGTTTTGAGACTTAGAGGTAAAGGAATTAAAGATTTGAATGGATATGGCACTGGTGACCAGCTTATTCACATCAATGTTTGGACACCTAAAAGCTTGTCAGCAGAAGAAAAAGAAAAGCTAGAAAGCATGCGTGAATCGGACAATTTCACTCCAAAACCTGGCAAGAATGAAAAAGGCTTTTTCGAAAAGATGAAGGAGTTTTTCTAATATTAAAAGATAAAATATCACTAAAGGGGAGATGTAATAATTTCCCCTTTTTTGCACCCCATTTTAGCAAAACCTACGCAACTCACACACTAGTATTCTCGTAAAAGACTGTCATGCGAGAAGGATTTTTGTTATTGGGTGTTGGAATCATCAGTACTACACTTTCATTTGCCCAAGTAAGAAAACAGTTTTCAGTAGAAGACTATAAGGATGTAGAGAGGGTTGATGTTGATTTCAGTGTAAACAGTGGCTCCTGCTATATAAAACCAAATCCAACTTCTGAGATACTTACTGTTTATGGCAATCAGGATTATGATAGCTATTCGCACTCTTTCAATAAGGAACTTTTAGGTAAAACCTGCAAAATTAACTTGGCACTTGAAGATGATAAGTCTGCAGGCCTAAGTAAATCTATATCATATCGCGTTTTTGGAAATTCTAAAGAAGAGCAAAGCAACTTGTGGAAGCTGTTCCTTTCGCCAGATAAAACATATGATTTAAACCTTCGCTACGGAATAGGAATGGCGGACATTGACCTTTCAGGCCTGGCCATTGACAAGGTTAAAATAAATACAGGAAGTGCAGACGTTAATATTGGATACCTGTCAGGCATGAGCAATACAGTTTCTATGGATACTTTCTATGTTAAAGTAGATCTTGGTTCTGTAAAAGTTCAAAACTTAAATCTTTCTAAATCAAAAAATATTATTGCCGAAATTGGTTTTGGTGACCTGCTATTAGATTTCAGTGATAAAAATGAGATGAGCAGCCATATTCAAGGAAGTGTTGGTGCAGGAAATCTTATTATAGTTTTACCATCGGAGGATACTCCAGCGATCATAAAAATCAACGATTCATGGTTGTGTAAAGTTGAAATTGCTAAATCATATAAGAAGATAGCCAACAATACATTTGTGAACGCAGCATACTTTGAAGATGCTAAAAATCTTCTCTCCTTCGATCTGGATGTAAGCATGGGCAAAATTATTTTTAAAGAAAGCCCATCTTCAAAATAAACACTTCAGCATCCTATCTTTCCGCTTAGTTACTATTTGGTCATGCATGTGACTAGTTGAACTAACTTTATTTTTTAATATTTGGCTAACTCTGTAATA
>NZ_SMLV01000396.1:29293-29660 GCF_009711525.1 Fulvivirga lutimaris | reverse complement strand
CTTCAATCATCATCTGCAACAACGGTAATGACCGTTTCTTTTGTTAATGCAGGTCTTATATCTCTTGTTGAATCAGCTGGTGTAATGATGGGAGCCAATATTGGAACAACCATTACGGGTTGGCTCGTTTCTCTTATAGGATTCAAAGTGAAAATTTCGGCATATGCCTTACCTATTATAGCTGTAGGTTTTCCAATGTTATTTTCTTCTAAAGAAAGAAATAAGAAGTGGGGTGAAGTACTTATAGGTTTTGCTTTGCTTTTTATGGGTTTGGGAGAATTGAAGAACGCTGTTCCAGATATAAAGAATAATCCAGAAGTATTATCTTTTCTTAATGAATTTTCTGATCCAGGTCTTTTGACAAGGT
>NZ_SMLV01000396.1:24409-29124 GCF_009711525.1 Fulvivirga lutimaris | reverse complement strand
GGTACACTCCTAACTGTTATTGTTCAATCGAGTAGTGCGGCAATGACGCTGACAATTGTCTTAACGACTCAAGGTTTGCCTTTAGACATAGCAGCGGCAATGGTTCTTGGAGAAAATATAGGAACAACAGTTACAGCGGAACTAGCGTCACTGATTGCTAATGTACATGCGAAGCGATCAGCAAGAATTCATTCCTTGTTTAATGTCATAGGCGTTACGTGGATGGTTATAATTATGCCATATTATCTTGACGGCTTAGACTGGTTTCTTGGATTGTTTTTCTCAGATGCTGCTTCATCAAGCAATTTTGCTCTAGCAGCATTTCACACAGCATTTAACTTAACAAACGTTCTAATATTAATTGCATTTGTTCCACAATTGGTTTCTATAGCTACTAAGTCAGTTAAATCCAAAGGTGATGATGATGAAGAGTTCAAGTTAGAATATATTTCAAGGGGTGTTGTTTCATCATCTGAGATTGCCTTAGCTGAAGCATCGAAAGAAATGTCAAAGTTTGGTGGACTAATCAAAAAGATGTCTGGCTGGCTGTTTGAGCTCTCTGAAGAGAAAAAGGACAAGAAGATTAATAAGCTGATTGGCAAGATTCAGAAAATGGAAATTTTAACAGATGAGCTCGATGAGCAGATCAATAGTTTTATGATAAAAATTTCTGCTTCAAGTTTAAGTGAAAGTAGTTCAGTTGAAATGAGAGGAATGCTTAGTATTTCAAACGACCTCGAACGTGTGGCTGATATAATTTTCAGAATGGCACGTGACCTTGAAAGAAAGCACAAAAACAAGATCAAATTTAATGATGATCAGAAAGAACAATTGAACAAGCTAGCTAAACTGGTAGATGAAGCTATTGAGATTATGCTAAGTAATTTGAATAAGCCTGTAAAAGAGGTTCATTTGGCGGGTGCTTTAGAGAAGGAGCAAGAGATAAATAAATACAGAGGTAAGTTGCGTAAAGGTGACCTTAAGGCCGTTGAAAATAAGGACTATGATGTAAAAGCAGGCATTGTATTTAGAGATATCTACAACGGATATGAGAAAGTAGGTGATCACCTGATAAATGTCACTGAAGCAATATTAGGTCTTGGTATTAAAGACGAAGAAGATCTTAAAGAGTTAGAAGAGACTAACTAATACTAGTAAGAGTTTAGGGAATTGATGGCCAGCCAGGCCATCAGCCCTGACCCAATTTCTAAGGCAGATTCATCGATATTAAAAGTTGGGGTATGAACATATGAGGTGATACCTTTATCCTCATTTCTTGTCCCTAGTCTGTAAAAGCATGCTGGTATTTCTTGGGTATAGTAAGAGAAATCTTCTGCACCCATCCATAGCGGAAGCTCAACAATATTTTCCTCACCAACATAATCGGTAGCAGCTTTTCGTGCCGATTCAGTAGTTAAGGGATCATTTTCAAGATAAGGGTACCCTTTTGAAATAAAGACTTCACAGCTGCCCCCCATTCCTTCGGCTATGCTCTGAGCCATTTTTGTAATCTTTTGATGAGCATCTGCTCGCCACTCTTCATTCATGGCCCTAAATGTACCATCTACTTTCACCTCATCAGGAATGATGTTGGTAGCGCCATTAGCGATCACCTTACCAAAAGATAAAACCGTTGGTGTCTTCGGGCTGGCATTTCTACTTATGATCTGCTGCAGAGCAACTAGAATATGAGCAGTAATTAACACAGGATCAATGGCCAATTCTGGAATCGCACCGTGCCCGCCCTTACCCTTTACTGTTAGGTATATTTCATCACAACTTGCCATATACATGCCTGATCGAAAACCGATCTTACCAACAGGTATAAGCGGCATAACATGCTGACCTAAAATACTTGACGGTGCAGGATTCTTCAGTGCTCCATCTTTTATCATCAACGATGCTCCTCCTGGGTTTTTCTCTTCACCAGGTTGGAAAATCATCTTGACAGTTCCTTCAAAATCATTTTTAAGCTCATGTAGTATTTTACAAGTTCCCAATAAAGAAGCTGTATGAGCATCATGCCCACAGGCATGCATTACACCTTCATTTTTTGATTTGTAAGGAACGTCATTAGCCTCAGTGATAGGAAGGGCATCCATATCAGCACGAAGTGCTATTACCTTTTTAGTAGGATTTTTTCCCTCTATAACTGCCGTAAGGCCAGTTTCAGCTACACCTTCTTTAGGTTCGATGCCGATATTTCTGAGCTGTTCGGCAACGTATTTAGCGGTATTGTATTCCTTATAAGAAAGTTCAGGGTTAGCATGTATGTGCCTTCTGATATTTATAACATCAGAAGCATACTCTTTCGCTAATTTCTTTACCTTATCTATCAAACTAATTGATGTAAATTCTTTCTGGAATAATAATGGTTGATGAAAACCTCTTTTTTAACCTTGAGTAAGTTTTTTGAGCTTCTAATCTGTTGTAAAATTTACCAACCCTCACTTTAAAGTTTGGCTCATCATACTTTAAAGTGGGAGATGACTCTGGAAGGATAGTATAAACTTTTCCTCTTGCGATTTTAGCCTCATCACTACTAGTTCCTGAATATACCTGAACAGTGTACCCATCAACATAATTAACATCACTCTTCAATCGATCAATGCTATCTAAAACACTATTCAACTGAGTAGTAACATCAAAAGTTGGTGCAGGGTATATTTTAGCCTCAACTTCTAATTCAGCATTTACCTGCTCGTTATCTTTTGGCATTTCATATCTCTGACGATGCACAGACAAATCCTCAGAATAAACCTCAACAGACGAAGTGTTAGTAGTGATGCTTGGTGAACAAGCATTAAAAGCAACTATGACAACCAATAAAAGGAGATAACTATGTTTCATTATTCTTCTACAAGTACGCATTTTTTACTGTTAATATCTTCCTCAACAGTTTTAAATTTCACATCTTTTTTCAGACTTCCATCCATGTATTGAACAGTTACCCTATCGTTTCTGCCTACTATTTTTTCAGACTTCAGAGGCATGGTTTTTTCAGCCGGAGGTCTGTTTGCTGCTGGCTGTCCACCACCGCTTAATAATGAACGAGATTCTTCTTTCTTCTCATTAAGCTGCTGTTTTTTGGCCTGTCTTGCTTCTTGTACCTGGTTAGGATCTTCCACGGGCAAATCTGCCTTAACAAGGAAGGAGATGGTATCTTCATTAACCTTGGCTATAAATCTTTTGAAGAGTTCAAAACCTTCAAACTTGTAAATCAATAAAGGATCTTTTTGCTCATATACAGCATTTTGAACACTTTGCTTCAAGTCGTCCATTTCACGTAAATGGTCCTTCCACAATTGATCAATTAGCGCGAGTGTAGCCATTTTTTCCATGGCCTTTATTAACTCCTTGTTATCTGTAGCTACACATTTCTTGAGATTAGCTGCAACACCAATTTGCTTTTTGCCATCAGTAAAAGGCACCAGTATGTTTTCGATAGTCGCTCCTCTGGTCTCTTCTATATTCTTAATGATAGGAAGTGCTCTTTCAGCTATAGCTTCATTTTTACGCTTGTAATGATCAAATGCTGCAGAATACAATTTGTGCGCTAGATCTTCCTCACCGATTGTTTCAAATTCTTCTTGGGAAATGTTGAAATCAATACCTAATACTCCAAGAGTTGTAAGCTTAAAGCTGTCATAATTATCAGTACCTTTTGTATTAGCAATGATATCTTCACAAGTATCAAACAACATGTTCATGATGTCAAGCTCCAAACGTTCGCCATAAAGAGCATTTCTTCTTCGCTTATAAATGACCTCTCTTTGAGAGTTCATTACATCATCATACTCAAGTAACCTCTTGCGAATACCGAAGTTATTTTCCTCAACCTTAGTCTGTGCACGCTCAATTGACTTAGTTACCATAGAGTGAGAAATAACCTCACCTTCTTGAAGACCAAGTCTATCCATGATCTTTGCAATACGCTCAGGCATGAACATTCTCATTAAGTTATCTTCCAAACTCACAAAGAACTGAGAAGATCCCGGGTCTCCTTGTCTACCAGATCTACCTCTAAGCTGCCTGTCAACACGTCTTGATTCGTGACGTTCAGTACCAATTATAGCAAGTCCACCTGCGGCTTTAGATTCAGGAGTAAGTTTAATATCCGTTCCTCTACCAGCCATGTTAGTTGCAATAGTCACAGTTCCTGGTTTACCAGCTTCTGCTACTACCTCTGCTTCTCGCTGATGCTGTTTTGCGTTCAGCACCTGGTGGCCAATCTTACGCATGTTCAACATACGGCTTACCAACTCAGAAGTCTCAACGGATGTGGTACCTACGAGCACAGGTCTTCCTTGTTCTGTAAGCTTTACAATTTCATCTACTACAGCATTGAATTTTTCCCTCACCGTTTTGAAAACCATGTCCTGGTGGTCATTTCTGGCAATTGGTCTGTGAGTAGGCATTACTACAACGTCCAACTTATAGATTTCCCAGAACTCCCCAGCTTCAGTTTCTGCAGTACCAGTCATACCAGAGAGTTTGTGGTACATTCTGAAATAGTTCTGTAATGTGATGGTAGCATAGGTTTGTGTAGCATCTTCTACTTTAACATTCTCCTTAGCTTCAATAGCCTGATGCAATCCATCAGAGTATCTACGTCCTTCCATCACACGACCTGTCTGCTCATCTACAATCATGACCTTTCCATCAACAATGATGTATTCGGTATCTTTTTCGAAAAGTGTATAGGCTTTTAGAAG
>NZ_SMLV01000396.1:0-24211 GCF_009711525.1 Fulvivirga lutimaris | reverse complement strand
TTTATTGAATAATCTTTAATTAACTCATCTTTCTGCTTTACTTTTTCTTCATCACTTAAAGCCTCGTCTTTTTCAAGATTGGCAATCTCAACACCAATATCTGGTAAAATAAAGAAGCTGCTGTCTTCTCCATCTTTTGTGATAAGATCAAGACCTCTTTCAGTAAGCTCGATGCTATTATGTTTCTCGTCAATAGTGAAATACAATGGCTCATCAGCCTCAGGCATCATTTTCTGATTGTCCTGTAAATAGTAGTTCTCAGTTTTTTGAAGTATCTGACGAGTACCTGTTTCACTTAAATATTTAATCAAAGGCTTGTGCTTCGGCAAACCTCTGTAAGCTCTGAATAGTGCAAGTCCACCATCTTTCTCATCTTTCTCACCAATTTGTTTCTTGGCATCAATAAGGTATTGCTGTACTACTTTCTTTTGTGCTTCAACAAGACGGGCTATTCTTGGTTTTAAATCGTAAAACTCATGCTCGTCACCTCTCGGTACAGGACCAGAGATGATTAATGGTGTTCTAGCTTCATCAATTAATACTGAGTCAACCTCATCGATCATGGCGAAATGGTGCTTTGGCTGTACCAGGTCACCAATCTCACGCGACATGTTGTCACGCAAATAATCAAAGCCGAATTCGTTATTTGTACCGTATGTAATATCGCAATTGTAGGCTTGTTTTCTTCCATCTGAATTTGGCTCGTACCTATCAATACAATCAATAGTTAACTCGTGAAATTCGAAGATTGGGGCCATCCACTGGCTATCTCTTTTGGCCAGGTAGTCATTAACTGTAACAACGTGAACGCCACGTTTTGCCAAAGCATTAAGGAAAGCAGGAAGTGTTGCAACCAAAGTTTTACCCTCACCAGTAGCCATCTCAGCAATTTTTCCCTGATGTAGTACGATACCGCCAATTAACTGCTCATCATAATGGAGCATGTCCCATTTTACCTCAGTGCCAGCGGCCAACCATGTGTTATGCCAATAAGCCACCTCTCCATCTATTTCAACATTGGATTTTTGAGAGGCGATGGTTTTGTCATGAAGTGTTGCTGTTACCTTTAGTTTTTCATTGTCTTTGAATCTGCGCGCAGTTTCTTTAACAATGGCGAAGGCTCGAGGAAGTACCTTCATCAGTACGTCTTCAAGTTCTTTGTTACGCTTTTCTTCCAGCTTGTCAATCTCATTGAAAATATCTTCTTTTTCATTGATTCCAAGATCTGGATTATCTTCAACTTGCTGATGCAATGCTGCAATTTCGTCATCTATTGACTTAAGGTATTCGTCTATCTCAGCTCGTACACTCCTGGTTTTTCCTCTTAACTCTTCATCAGTGATAGTGCTGAGTTTTGCATATTCGCTGTTAATCTCCCCCACAATCGGCATAATAGCTTTAATGTCCTTATCAGACTTTGTGCCGAATACTTTCGCAATAAATTTTAACATAACAGTTAGCTTTTTCTATATTTTAAGGCCTTAAAGTTAAGGTCTTTTTTTATAATTATTTAGATTTCAATCAATATCAATAGTGCCAGAAAAAACCTCTTTAGCAGGCCCTATAAGATAGATTTCAGTAAATTCAGAAGTGTTATTTTTTTCAAACTCTACACTTAAGTTTCCACCTTTTGTAGAAACATTGATAGGACTTACTAATCCTTTTTCAGTTGATGCTAAGGCTGAGGCAGTTACCCCAGTACCACAGGATAAAGTCTCATTTTCTACACCTCTTTCATAAGTGCGGACAAAAATGGAGTTATCATCCTTTACTTCAACAAAGTTGACATTGATACCTTTGGCTTTAAATGTATCGTTATACCTAATTGACTTTCCAGCTTCTACAACATCGCAATTATTTACCTCGTTTGTAAACACCATCAAATGCGGTGAGCCAGTATCAACAAATGTACCATCAGCCAAATGACTGACATTTTGTACGTTGTTCATTTTAAGACGCACTTCTTTATTAGGCAATATTTGTGCTTCATGAAGCCCATCATATGCTAAAAAAGTGGTTTCATTGTCAAGCAGGCCTAATTTATGTGCAAAGTTAACAGCACATCGACTACCATTTCCACAAAGACTTTGACTGCCATCCGGGTTGAAGAATACCATTTCGAAGTCAGATGTGTCATGTTTTTGAATTAGAATTAGTCCATCTGAACCTATTCCAAATTTTCTATCGCATAACTGCTGAGCAAGCGCTACAGTGGGTTTTACAACTTCATCTCTATTATCAATTAGGATAAAGTCGTTTCCTGTGGCTTGGTATTTATAAAATGGTATTGATGTCATTGCTTTAAAACAAATAAGTCCCGTACAATGTCGGGACTTAATGAATATCAAATTAATTAATTATTATTTCAATTCTTCAAAATCGACATATTCACCGCCCTTGAAATCACTCTTGGACTTTTTAGACCCATCTTTGGGCATATAGTCAACTTTAACATTACCTCCAGAAGGTTGACGTTGCGTATGTGATTGATTTGTATTTCTGTTTACCGCAGATCCTCCCAGGATTACTCTAAAGAAAAATCCAAGACCTTTGATAAACACATATCCTACAATAAAAACTATTAAAAGGAACTTGAGCATAATAATCTTTTTGTACTATAAACTTATCTACTTAAGTATAGGTTGCGTTCAGAGTAAATTTTCATAAAATAATCATCCATTAAATCATCAATGAAATAAATGGCCTCCCCAGTAGATTTCATCTCAGGTCCTAATTCTTTATTTACATTAGGGAATTTATTGAATGAGAATACTGGCTCTTTTATCGCATATCCCGATTTTACAGGATTGAATTTAAAGTCTTTTACTTTCTTCTCTCCAAGCATCACCTTAACCGCATAGTTTACATAAGGCTCCTGATATGCTTTGCATATAAATGGTACCGTTCTGGATGCTCTCGGGTTAGCCTCAATAATGTAAACCTTGTCATCCTTAATCGCAAATTGAATATTGATTAAGCCTACAGTTCTAAGCGCTAATGCAATTTTCTTTGTGTAGGTTTCAATTTGTTTCACAATGAGGTCACCCAAATTGTAGGGAGGAAGTACCGCATATGAGTCTCCTGAGTGGATACCCGCTGGCTCTATGTGTTGCATGATTCCAATGATGTAAACATCTTCACCATCGCAAATGGCATCCGCTTCAGCTTCAATGGCTCCATCAAGGAAATGATCTAAAAGAACTTTGTTGCCAGGTATCTTCTTAAGTATATCAATAATGTGTGATTCAAGCTCTTGCTCATTAATCACAATTTTCATGCTTTGTCCGCCAAGAACATATGAAGGCCTAACCAGTAATGGGAACCCAATGTCTTTTGATAGCTCTATGGCAGTTTCAGCATCTTCAGCTACACCAAACTGTGGGTAAGGGATATCGTTATCTTTCAATAGTGAAGAAAAACTTCCTCTATCCTCAGCAAGATCCAGTGCATCGTATGATGTACCTAATATTTTAATACCATTTTTTTCTAGCTTTTCTGCAAGTTTAAGTGCCGTTTGGCCACCTAACTGAACAATTACACCTTCAGGTTTCTCAAGCAGAATGATCTCATAAATATGTTCCCAGAAAACAGGCTCAAAATATAATTTATCGGCAACGTCAAAATCTGTAGATACCGTTTCCGGGTTACAGTTGATCATGATGGTTTCATAACCACATTCTTTTGCGGCAAGGATACCGTGCACGCAAGAGTAATCGAACTCTATACCCTGCCCAATTCTATTTGGACCAGAACCAAGAACAATAATTTTCTTTTTATCTGATACTATTGATTCGTTCTCCGTATCAAATGCAGAATAGTAGTAAGGAGTTTTAGCTTCAAACTCAGCAGCACACGTATCAACAAGTTTATAAACCCTATTAATTCCAAGCTCTTTACGCTTATTAAAAACTTCACTTTCCCAGCAATCCATTAAATGGCCAAGTTGACGATCTGCGTAACCTTTTTCCTTCGCAGTTCTAAGTAGATCTGCTGGAATAGTATCTATTTTAAACTTCTCGATTTCATTCTCAAGAAGAATCAATTCTTCAATTTGAGTTAAGAACCATTTATCAATCTTTGTCAGATTTTGAATGGTCTTAAACGGTATGCCTAGTTTGAAGGCATCATAAATATGAAACAACCTGTCCCAGCTTGGGTGCTCTAAAGAGTATAATATTTCAGCTTGCTTAGTAAGTTCCTTACCGTCAGCACCAAGTCCGTTTCTTTTGATTTCTAAAGACTGACAAGCTTTTTGCAATGCCTCCTGGAAGTTTCTTCCAATCCCCATTACCTCACCAACAGACTTCATTTGAAGACCTAATTTTCTGTCAGATCCTTCGAATTTATCAAAATTCCATCTAGGGATTTTTACAATAACATAGTCAAGTGCAGGCTCGAAGAATGCAGAGGTTGTACCTGTAATTGCATTGTCCAGCTCGTGAAGGTTATATCCAATTGCAAGTTTAGCTGCTATTTTAGCAATAGGATAACCCGTTGCTTTTGACGCTAGTGCAGATGATCTTGATACCCTTGGGTTAATCTCGATTCCGATGATTTCATCAGTCTGTGGATTAACAGAGAATTGCACATTACAGCCACCTGCAAACATCCCGATGGCGTTCATCATTCTTTTTGCCAGATTACGCATTTCCTGATAAACTGTATCGGGTAATGTCATGGCAGGAGCTACTGTGATAGAATCTCCAGTATGAACCCCCATTGGGTCAAAGTTCTCAATTGAACATATGATTATGATGTTACCGAGATTATCTCTCAACAACTCAAGCTCATATTCTTTCCATCCCAAAATACTTTGTTCAACAAGTACCTCATGGATTGGTGAAGTTTGAAGTCCGTGATTTAGGGCTTTATCAAACTCTTCTGCGGTATGAACAAAACCGCCACCCGAACCTCCAAGCGTGTATGATGGTCTAATTACAAGAGGGAAACCAATTTCTTGGGCTATTTCTTTTCCTTTGAGAAAAGAAGTAGCAGTGTCACCTTTACAGACATTGACCCCAATCTCAATCATTTTGAGTCTGAACTTCTCCCTATCTTCTGTGGTGTCAATGGCGGCTATATCGACACCAATGATCTTAACTCCGAATTGATCCCAAATACCAGCTTTATCACAATCAATAGCAAGATTAAGTGCAGTTTGCCCACCCATGGTTGGCAATACAGCATCTATGTTATGCTTTTGAAGGATTTCTTTGATGGACCCTTTGGTCAAAGGTTTCAAATAAACATGATCCGCGGTAACGGGATCTGTCATGATTGTTGCTGGATTGGAATTGATAAGGATTACTTCAATTCCTTCTTCTCTTAACGACCTTGCGGCTTGTGAACCAGCATAGTCAAACTCGCAAGCTTGACCAATAACTATTGGTCCGCTTCCAATGATTAGTATAGAACGGATACTACGATCTCTCGGCATGAATTAGTGGTTGAAAAACGATGAATAAATGACTTGTGCTCAAATTGGCACAAAGGTATATCATAACCAATGAGAATCAAAGTAATGAAAAGAGTTATGAATATGATGAACCAAAATATCTTTTAATAGATATTTAATAGGCTACATATTTAAATATCTAAGAAAGAGATTCATTCCGAATCTGAGATTATTTTCTTAACCTTTTGGCGGTCAGTTGAGGCATCAATCATCTTGAGCCAACTAACCTGCTCACCTGATTTAATTGATTCATAAAAATAGGATTCTTCAACTACTACGAGCTTACACTTTCCTAGTTCATAACGTAGTACATCCACTAAGTCACCGACAACCAGTGGATTGTCGTCAATATCAGTAAGCTGAGGGAGTTTGTCTTTTTTGTTTTTTTTGAAAAGGCCGAACATCATTGATTTTAAATACCAAGACAATTATAATAAAAAATATTGCTTTTCAGTATTCTATTAAGGTCTTCTTAGCAATGAGCTAATAACATTTAAGACTAGGGATGGTTTCGTTTTCGTTACTACTACTTTTTATTCGATGTTCCTTAATCGAGTTGTTCCTGAAGATATGGTGATTTAGCTTTTCGAAAATTTTCTCCTGAACATATCCGAAACAGGCGAAGGTCACCGATAACAAAATTAGGCTTGTGAGCTTATAGTGTTTCCTGTAGAAATGCATAACACTTAAAGATACGGCCTCTTTATTTACCTGTTTTGGGAATAAGACAGAAGTATAATTTTGAGGGCTAAATAGATATTATTTAAAGACGAATGACAGTTTAATTTTGCCCTTCAAAAACAATATCAAACTCTACTCTTCTATTTTGTGCCCTTCCTTCAGCAGTTGCATTATCAGCCACTGGCTTGGTTTCTCCATAACCGATAGCGTCTAGCCTGGCATCCTCAATGCCATGATCAATCAAATACTTTTTAGTAGCCTGAGCTCTTTTGTGAGATAGTATCAGGTTGGTGTCGTCATTGCCTTGATCATCCGTATGACCTGAGATTCTGAGCATGTAATCTTTGTTATTGATCATCACCTCTACTACCTTATCTAAAATAGGATATGAGGTTGGTCGGATGATATCACTGGCAGTTTCAAATTCTATCCCTTTTAAGGCTTCTCTTAAAACTTCTCTTGTCGCCTCGGTAATCTCCGGGCAACCATTATTTTCAGCAACACCAGCCAGCCTTGGGCAATCATCATATTTATCAATAATTGAGTCACCATCTGTGTCAGGGCAACCTTTGGTAGCAGCAGACCCAGCCAAGTTGGGGCATTCATCATCTTCATCTAAAATACCATCATCATCACTGTCATTTTCAATAGGAGGAGTCCAGTTGGTTGATAGAATTTTCATTACAATTCTATCATTTATATCAGTATTGGGCTTAAAGCCTATGCGTTCTGAATTTATGAAAGGCAAGGTATTGCCATAAGCCTTGGCAACTAATCTGTTTGGGTGAATGCCCTTGTCTACAAAGTATTGAATTACAGCCTTGGCCCTTCCTTCTGATAAAATCAGATTTTCGGTGGCTGTTCTTTTTTGAGCTGTATGACCCGCAATCTCAACTTTTAGTTTAGGATTATCTTGTAGTATTTTGGTAAATCGATCTAATTCTAAAAAGGCATCCTGTGCAAATGTAGTGTCACTGGCTTCAAAAAAGATGTTATGAATATCTACCTGTTGACCTTCTTCGATAGGTACTAATGCTAAATCACTTTCAAATTCTGCATATTCGGTGACATTAGACATGTCTCTGTACTGCACTACTCCTATGAAGCCTGATTTTACAGCCAGGTATTCATAGATGGTTCCCCTTGGTAGCACTATTTTATAATCTCCACGGCCTGCACTTGACTCTGCTGACCCCTCTTGTTTTCTTACCGGAAGATTTATAAAGGAGATTTCTGCAGCTTCAGGGCCTTTTGTTTTTTTATTATAAACGGTGCCTGAGATTAATAATACAGGGTCTGGTCTGAAGCGATAAGGTAGTGTTACTCTGAATATATCTTTAGAGTTTTCAATGGCCGTTTTTGTGGAAACAAAATAGGCGAAATTGCCGGAGGCTGGTATGCTGTAATAACCTTCAAATTCATCGGAGTTTACTTCTGGCCCAAGATTTACTGGCTTTGACCATTTCTGCCAGGTGTCATCCATTCTTTTTGAATAATAAATATCACTGCTCCCTTCACCTTTAAAGCCCATTGACGCAAAGAATAATGTTTTATCATCTGCTGCCAGGAAAGGTGAAAATTCAGCTTCAGTAGTATTTATGTCAACTCCTAAATTTAAAGGTGTGGACCAATGTGTTTCATCGATTTTGGTACTCACATATAAATCCTGATCGCCCATGCCATCTTCACGTTCAACTGCCATTAGCAGGTGCTGACCGTTATTTGACATATAGTAGTCAACAAAGTCATTATCATTGTAAAAATCATCAATAGAAACCTTTTTAGGATAACCCCATTGGTTGCCACTTTTTCTACTTATAGAAGCTCCGCTAGTCACCGAGCCATTGGGCTCATAAGCATTGATAACCAATAATGAATTTCCGTCAAGACCCACCGAGTTCACTCCGTTGGGGTGTTTGTCATTTAAAGGGAAACCGATATTTACACCTGTCGACCAACTGCCGTCTGTGAAAAGCGAATAGTAAATGTCCTGATCATCTTTCTCTCCTTTAAAATTATCCGGGTAATTCTGTCTGGCGAAATATAGGATTTTACCATCTGGCGATATGATAGGCTTAGACTCATTGTATACCGTATTGATATTAGGACCAAGATTTTCCTTGATTATTTCCTGCCCCAAACACGGTAATGCAATAACAACAAGTAAAAGACTAAAATATCTAAGCATAAAATGATTGATTAATTATTCTGGCTTGCAAACTTCTCTACTTCTTCCCAAACTCGGAAAACATTTTTACTGCATATTTTTTCAATATCTGCATCAGTATAGCCTCTTTTCAACAGTTCAAATATCAGATTTGGAAATGCAGACACATCTTTAAGGCCAATAGGCAGCGAATCTCCCACGCCATCATAGTCTGAACCAAATCCTACATGGTCTATTCCAGCTATTTCAACTACATGATCAATATGATCTGCCACCTTTTTAACATCCGTGAATAATGGATTTTCAGCAGTATATCGTTGTACATAGTTATAAGAAGCAGTATCAGTTGGGTCTTTTTCATAGGCATCTACATAGTCACGGATGTGTGTCGAAACTTCTCTGGACTTAGCATCAAGAAATGTAGATCCAAAGTTGATTTGAATAACACCACCTTTTTCAGCCAGGAGTTTGATCATATCATCTGACATATTTCTTTCAAAACCGGGAGTGAAGTGCCTGCAAGAAGAGTGAGATGCAATAGCAGGAACTTTCGATAATTCCATTACTTGATAGAATGTGCTATCAGATACATGAGAGATATCGACCATAATACCAACGCGGTTCATTTCTTCAACAACCGATTTGCCAAACTCACTTAAGCCGTTGTGAATTCTTTCTGAATCGTAAGAAGAATCACAAATGAGATTACACTTTGAGTGGGTTAAGGTTATATAGCTAATACCTCTTTCCTTAAAATATGCTACGTTATCTATATTGTCACCAATAGGGGCACCATTTTCCATGCCCATTGGCAGTGAAATAATGCCCGCTTCAAAATGAGTTCTCACTTCAGAAGCTGATTTAGCTACAGCAAATTTGTCAGGAAACTTCTCAGCTATACTTTCAACCATATTGATTAAAGTATCAGCAAGTTCTTTAGCACCACCAGTTTTTTGTAAGCTAGCCGGAATGTAGATTGACATAAATGGAGCATTAAGACCTCCTTCTACAGCTCTTTTAAAATCGAAATCCCCTTTTTCAACACTGAGTATTTCGTCACTATCAGTTTCAATGTCAAAACCACTTTCTTTTAATCTGTATGGTAAATCCACATGACCGTCTGTGATTATAAATTTTTGAGCCAAGCTATCAGCTTTAGCCATTAACTGTTCATCCGTTAATTCTTTTTCAACTGTCTGTTCAGTTGGTTTAGGTTGACAGGCAACAATTATAACGGCAAGTAGAAAGCTAATTTTTTTCATATTGATGGATGGTTAAAGATTAGTTTGGAAAGATATATAAATTTGACCTCTTTAAAAACCTGATAAATGTCCGAATTACCACAGTTTACAGTTCAGCAGCTTGCTCTTAGAAATGGGCAGGACAGAGAAGAGGTATGGGTGGCATATAAAAGTTTGATTTATGATGTTAGTAAATCTAAGCTTTGGAGGGATGGTAAACACTATGAACATTGGGCAGGTCAGGATTTAACTGAAGAGTTGGCGGATGCTCCGCACAATGAAAATGTATTTGATAAATTTAAAGCCATAGGAAGGCTAATTTAATCTATGATATTAATAGCAGATAGCGGGAGTACTAAAACAGATTGGCGTCATATTAAAAGTGATGGCAGTATTGTCCAGTACAAAACAGAAGGGTTGAATCCATATTATGAGAGTGAGGAAAAAATAGCAACAATACTCAAAGATTCACTCGGCCCCCAGGTAAGTGATGAGGTGGATGAAATTTATTTTTATGGAGCAGGCTGTTCATCAGATGACAACAGAAATGCAATAAAGAACGGGTTGAAAAAACTATTTGCTAAATCTCAGATTGAGATCAATCATGATCTGTTAGGGGCGGCTCGATCTTTATGTGGTACCGAGCCAGGCATTGTCTGCATATTAGGTACTGGATCTAATTCTTGTTTGTATAATGGGATAGATATTGTTGATAATGTACCTTCTCTAGGTTTTATACTTGGAGATGAGGGTAGTGGAGCATGGTTGGGTAAACGGCTTTTGAATGAATATTTTAGCAAATCGATGCCCGCTGATGCGCAAGCTAAGTTTGAAACTAGTTTTTCTTTGAGCAGAGAAGAGGTGCTTTCTAAGGTTTATCAGAGTCATATGCCAAGCCGGTATTTAGCCGCTTATTCAAAGTTTATTTTTGAGAACATCAATGACCCTTATTTTTATGGAATTGTGAAAGAAGGCTTTGAGTTGTTTTACAGAAAGACTGTGATGAACTATGAAAACTTTGAAAAAGTTACTGTTCACTTTACAGGCTCTGTAGCCTATCATTACGCTAATATTTTGAGAAAAGTAGCTACTGATTTGAACATTCATCTTAAAAATATTGTAGAAAGCCCGATAGCTGGACTAACCTTATTTCATCAGAATAGTATAAGAAAAAATGAAAACAACTGAAACACCTTCCAATTATGATGGTCTTGAGGGGATGTCCGTTCGTGATCTTTTGGTTAATATAAATAATGAAGACAGCACTGTTCCAAAAGCGGTAATGCGCGCTATGCCACAGATTGAGGCGTTAGTGCCTGAAATTGTAAAGCAGCTAAAAAAAGGCGGCAGACTTTTCTATATAGGTGCCGGTACAAGTGGCAGACTAGGTGTTTTAGATGCTTCTGAAATACCACCGACATTTGGTATGGCACATGGCGTGGTAATTGGGCTTATTGCAGGTGGAGATAGTGCTATTAGAAAGGCGGTAGAGTTTGCCGAAGACGATACTGAACAAGCCTGGAAAGATATGCTAGAACACCAGATCAACCATAAAGATGTGGTAATAGGCCTGGCAGCTTCTGGGTCAACACCGTATGTGATAGGTGGAGTTAATAAAGCTAAAGAACAAGGTCTAATTACCGGATGTATTACCTGCAATAGAGATTCTGATTTAGCCAAAGCCGTCACTTTTCCTATCGAGGTGGTGGTTGGTCCTGAATTTGTGACTGGAAGCACAAGAATGAAATCAGGAACCGCTCAGAAATTAGTTCTTAATATGATTTCAACTGCTAGTATGATCCAGCTGGGAAGAGTGAAAGGAAATAAGATGGTGGATATGCAGCTTAGTAATAATAAGCTGGTAGATCGTGGAGCCCGTATGTTGATGGAGGAATTATGCATTGGCAGAGAAGAAGCTGAAGAGTTGCTGAAAAAGCATGGATCTGTAAGACAAGTGATTGAATACATTCGCAATAATGCACGAGATTGAACCATATTATAATTGGTTAAACATCTACAATCCTGCCGAAGATAATCGTTCACCATACTTTGGCAAGGAGTACAATTATGACCTGTACACGGAAACTATTTACGGGTATTACATAGACCCGGCATGGGATTATATTGGTTCTGAAACCCTTTACATTAAAATTCTTTATGCTGACTATGAACTTGGTTATGTAATTATTGAATTTATAGGAGAATGGAATGATGCAATTAACAATGACATTATGAACCTGAAAAGAAACATCATTGATCATTTGTTGTTGCAGGGGATAAGCAAATTCATTTTGGTTGGAGAAAGTGTTTTTAATTTTCATGGTTCTGATGATTCTTATTATGAAGAGTGGTTTGAAGATGTAGAGGATACGGATAATTATTCGACTCCTGGGTGGATAGCGGCTGTTAATTTCGCGGATTTTGTGGCTCAAGAGTTTATGAACTTTAACATTGACAGTTATTTGAATATGGGGGGTACACTAAATATTTCTAATTGGCGAACTATGAGACCGAAACAATTTTGCGCAATGGTGGATAATCTAATTGTAAAACGGTTAAATTGACAGTTCTTAAAAATTCTATTTATGAAAATTAACAAGCATTTACTTCAGATTCTGTTTCTTCTATCACTGTCCATATTTGCATCATCATGTAAAGATGATGACGGAGAAGCTACGCCAGTCGTTGCGATTGATCGCTTAGATGAGGGTGATAGGCTATTTGGAAGAGGAGTAAATGAGCTCAAAGGCCTTGTGGCATTGAGTGGGTCTGATGAGCTAAATGAGGTGGCTGAATTGTTTCAATATGACGTGACGCATTATAAAGTCACATATAAAACTACCTATTTGGGTAATGAAATTATAGCTTCTGGTCTTGTCACTTTCCCAGAAACAACAGAAGCGTTACCAATGATTAGTTTCCAAAATGGAACTATAGCCAGCAATGCAGAGGCCCCTACGGTCAATACACAAACATTTTTAACACTGAGCGGTGTAGCCAGTGCAGGCTATATATTTGTTATCCCTGACTTTATCGGGTTTGGAGCTTCCAGTGATTTGATTTCTCCTTATCACAATGCAGAATATGCCGGCAGAGCAGTAGTTGATCTAATGAGAGCTGCCAGAGAGCTTGCTTCTCAAGAAGGATATAATTTCAATGGTGAGGCATTCCTGTCAGGATATTCTGAAGGAGGGTATGCTACATTGGCGGCACATAAAATGATGGAAGAGGAGAATCCGGAAGGTTTTGAATTGATAGCATCAGCACCTTCTTCAGGAGGGTATGATGTAAAAGGTTTTCAGGAATACTTCTTTAGTTTAGATACATTTGACAACCCATTTTATTTGGCTTTCGTAGCACTATCATACCAATCTGTTTATGGTTATGATGATCCATTGTCAGACCTTTTTCAGGAACCATATGCAAGTGCAATTCCAGGTCTTTTTGATGGTTCAAAAAGCGGAAGCCAGATCAACGCTCAATTAACAACCAGTATTCCAGACCTTTTACAGCCGGATATACTGGTTAATCTTGATACTGACCCTAAGTATTCAGATTTTGTAGATGCACTTAATGATAATACCATTACCAATTGGATTCCGGTAGCGCCAATATATATGTATCATGGAACCGCAGATATTACTGTTCCATATCAAAATTCCGTTGATTCTTATAATCAGTTACTTGCTGCTGGTGCATCACCAAGTAATATTACGTTTACTGATTTACCAGGAGCAAATCACGGTTCTGGTTTTCTGCCTTACCTGGTAGAGGCTGTTAACCTTTTTGAGCGCTTAAAATAATTGGCTAAACCAATTCAACCAGTGCTGTTCTGGAGATAAGGTATTTTCTGCCAGTAGAAACTTCCTGACAAACAAAGCGCGTTCTTCTGAGGCTTTCCTTTTTAAAAGCCCTCGCACCTAGTTTAAATGTGGCACCCACAGCCACATCAGAAAGAAATGTGCTGTCATTTTCCTCATAAGCATTAAGTGCCTTCATCAAATGATGATCATTACAAGAAGAGGCCTTTGGGTTCTTGATGTAGTTAGCCAATTTCCTTAAGACATCATCTGGAAAAACTGCAGTACTTAACATTGGAAGAGTGATGTTTTTAAAATTGCTCTTCCACTCAGTGCCATGTGGCAATACCTTTCTACCAAACTGCTTGTAAGTAATTAGATGAGCTACCTCGTGCAGGTAAGTAATAAGAAATGAATAGGTATTAAGATCGTTGTTGACTGTTATTTTATGTGACTTATCCGAGGGATTGTATTTATAATCACCCAGTTTGGTAGCTCTTTTGGCTTTTACCTTAAACATAAACCTGTGTTCTTCCCACAAGTTATAACAGTAATTAACAGATGAAGCAGGCACATGTGCCTCTAAAAGTCTAAATATTTGTGTTTCTGTCAATGAAGTATAAAAAATAGGACATAAAAAAAGGCTTTAACTTGGGAGAACCAAGGTTAAAGCCTCTAAGAAATCTTTGTTGATTACTCTGATACTTCAGTAGAATCAGCAACTTCTTCAACAGCTTCTTCCATTTCTTCAGCAGCTTCTTCAACAGCTTCTTCAGCTTCTTCAGCAGTTTCTTCTACTGCTTCAGTAGTTTCTTCTACTGCTTCTTCAGCTGCAGTTTCTTCTTTAGCTTGGTTTCCACAAGCAACAAATGTTAGAGAAAATCCAACTACTAACAATAATGCTAATAACTTTTTCATATTTTTCACAGGTTTTGGTTTTGTAAGGGGCAAATATAGCTACAAATAAAGTTACAGGTCAAGGGCATGTTATTTTTTTCTAAAAAACAAACGAATTGGAACCCCCTCAAAATCAAAGTGTTTCCTTAGCTTATTCTCCAAATACCGTTCATATGGTGCTTTTATGTACTGTGGTAGGTTACAAAAGAAAGCGAACGTTGGTGTGTGAACAGGTAATTGAGTGATGTACTTTATTTTGATGTATTTACCTTTTAACGCTGGTGGAGGGTTATTCTCAATTTCTGGCAGCATCAATTCGTTAAGTTTAGATGTAGGTATTTTCCTAGTTCTATTTTCATTAACTTCAATAGCTTTTTCAATGGCCTGAAATATTCTTTGCTTCTTAATTACGGATGTAAATATAATAGGCACATAGTCCAACAAGCCCAATTTTGATATTAATTCCTTTTTGAACTTCTCTGCAGTGTTAGTTTCCTTTTCAATCAAATCCCATTTGTTGACCATAATGATCATTCCCTTATTGTATTTTTGAGCAAGCCCAATTATACTCATATCCTGACCTTCCAATCCAAGTGTAGCATCAATTAAAAATATACAGACGTCACTATCCTGTAATGCTTGTATTGAGCGAAGTACACTATAGAATTCTATATCTTCTTTGACCTTACTCTTTTTTCTAATGCCAGCTGTATCAGTAAGGATAAAATCCTTATTGAACATTTTATATCTAGTATTTATGGCATCACGCGTAGTTCCGGCCTCATCAGTAACAATAGTTCTCTCTTTGCCCAATAAGGCATTAAGGAAGGATGATTTACCAACATTTGGTCGGCCCAAGATAGCAATTTTAGGAATCCCTAAATCCGGGTTTTCTATACCTTCGTCAAGATGTTTAACTACTTCATCAAGTAATTCACCAGTCCCTGACCCGGAAGCGGCTGCTATAGGGTAAACTTCTCCCATACCCAATGCATAGAATTCCATAGCCATATGCGACCGCTCTGCTGTGTCTGCTTTATTGGCTACTATAAATACCGGCTTTTTAGAAGAACGTAAAAGGTTAGCAAAATCCTTGTCAAGATCTGTAAGTCCTGCGAATGAATCTACCATAAAAAGAATTACAGTAGCTTCTTCTAAGGCAAGTACAACTTGTTTTCTTATTTCACTTTCAAATTTATCATCTGAACCTGTAACATAACCTCCAGTATCTACTACGGTAAAATATTTACCAACCCACTCACCATGGCCGTAATGTCTGTCTCGTGTGACACCGCTTTCATCATCCATGATTGCTTTTCGTTGCTCAACCAGGCGGTTGAAAAGGGTAGATTTACCTACGTTTGGGCGACCTACTATTGCTACTATATTTGCCATTTTTTTAGCTTCAAGCTATAAGATCTAGACTGCAAGATATAAGTTTAAGCTTACCTCTTGTAGCCTGTGCCTTCTAGCTAATTATTATATCCGAATCTTTTTAAATTAATTTCTTTTTTACGCCAGTTCTCAGCGACCTTCACAAAGGTCTCAAGGTATACTTGCTTACCAAAAAAGCTTTCTATCTCCTGCCGCGCTTCTATGCCTACTTTTTTTAGGGCTTCACCTTTATGACCAATTATAATACCCTTCTGGCTTTTACGCTCCACATAAATAATTCCTCTTATGCGAATAATTTTTTCGTCCTCCTTAAAATCCTCTATTTCTACTTCTGTACTATAAGGTACTTCCTTTTTGTAGTTGGTGAAGATTTTTTCTCTTAGTATTTCTGCTGCAAAAAACTTCTCTGGTTTATCAGTGAGCTGATCTTTTGGAAAGTAGGCAGGGTGCTCCGGTAAATTATTTACAATTCCATTAAACACATTTTCAATATTCATTCCCTCAAGCGCGGAAATGGAAATGTATTCCTGAGCTTGAACGTGCTCTTTCCAATAGGTCATTTTATCTTCTGCCTGAGTGCCTTTGGCCTGATCTATCTTATTAAGAATGAATATCAGCGGTACATTTATTTTTCTCAGTGTGTCAGCGATGTTGTCATCAAAGTTTTCGTAAATATCTGTGACAAAGAGCACCACATCAGCATCTGATAATGATGAATTGACAAACTTCATCATTGATTTATGAAGCGCATACTCCGGTTTTAAGATTCCTGGAGTGTCAGAATATACAATTTGAAAATCTTCACCACTAAGAATACCCATTATCCTATGTCGGGTTGTTTGAGCTTTTGAAGTTATAATAGACAGCCTTTCACCCACCATTTGGTTCATGAGAGTAGATTTACCTACATTGGGTTTGCCTATTATGCTTACGAAGCCGGCCTTATGTTTGGGAGATTCTTTCAAGTTTAAAAATATATTTGGCAAAGGTACTTGATTTTTAAATATGCAACAGCTACTTTTGTAATCCTTTTGAAAATGAGGGGAATGAAAGCGGTAAAAAGTGCTGCTATAAAGAGATAAAAAATACCAAAAATATACCGCGGGGTGGAGCAGTTGGTAGCTCGTTGGGCTCATAACCCAAAGGTCACTGGTTCGAGTCCAGTCCCCGCTACCATCAACCCTTCAAGGAAGCCAAGAGAGGCGGATTTGAAGGGTTTTTTTGTGCCTTCCGTAAACCATCCGTAAACGAGAAATATTCTGAGAAAAGGTGAGGAATGTTGGGCGTAAACAGTGGTAAGAGAGCTTTTTTAGAGTTTAATAATGACAAGAGTCACTTGTTATTTGTGATTGAGAATTCGAGGCAAGTAAATTTCATCTACAGATCCGTCTTCATTCAAACACAATAAGTCGCCTACTATTATTAATATATCTGAAGTGGGAACAATAGGGTTTAATTCAAAATGCCTTCTGTTGTATTCCAACTCTAAATGTAAGTCTGAAATGTATTGAATTTTAAAGGGCATGACAGAGGTGATAAGATCTTCAATACAAAAAAAACGAAGGTGAAGAACTCTATGTACTACAGGTGAAGTTAATGGAAGGTTAAGATTGTGATTTGTATACTTTGGCTACTTGGAAGGTGAAAATATGAGCAAAGTGGCAGGAACTGAAGAAGATCACCAAAGTCAATTGAATAAGAGCCTGTTAGTAGGTATTGGTAGAAAATTCAAAGTAGCTCCATTCTTAGAAATGCAGGCCATCATTACCTACAACTTCCTTTATGATAATGCAGCTGGCGTATTCAATAGCTCTGTTGGTTTTAAGACAGGGTTTATTTTCAAGGAGAATACTATTGTCTTCGCTCTGAATTACGTCATTCCAATGTTTGAACATCATGTAGTAAATCTTTATTATTCGTACTTTTTTAAAAATGTAAGTTACTGTAAGTCAGATGATGCAATGAAATATTTAAATATAATAATTTTATAATTATATGTAATAAATGTATTAAAACAGATCTTTTAATATCTTATTTTTTATTCTTCTTTGTAACTCTTTGTAAATAATCCGGTTTTATGTCAAGTCTGTATGTTACAAGAAGAATAAAGTTTCTTCTTTCTTTAATCGTTACAAGCCTGCTTGCGAATACGTTTGCACAGAGTCAGGATGTAGATGGTCAATTTCCCTCAGTCAATATTGTCTCACCTTCCGCATCTGCAATAGTCAAACATGTTGATTTTCCAGTTAATCAACATACTGGCGTTCCTGAAGTCAATATTCCCATTTATACTGTTCAGGAGGGTCCATTGTCGCTTCCTATAAGTTTATCTTACCATGCATCTGGACTAAAAGTAATGGAGCTTGCAAGTTGGGTAGGCGCAGGCTGGTCTTTAAATGCTGGTGGTGTGGTTTCAAGGACTGTAAAAGGAAAACCTGATGAATACCCTAACTATGATGGCGACTCTTTTTTTACTAACGGAGGCTTCTCTGACTATTTCCTTGATCTTAATGGTAGACCTGATTACAAGTTATTCCTGGATGGAATGAAAGATAGTGAGCCTGATATCTTTACTTTTTCTTGTGGTGGATACAGTGGTAAGTTTTATTTCAGAGAAGATTACACGCCAGTAATAATACCCGAGAGCGATGTTAAAATTGAGGCAATTGTTAAAGAAGAGTTTGGTGCATTTTCATATGACCATATTAAGGGGTTTAAAATGATTACTCCAGCTGGAGTAAAGTATTACTTTGGAGTAACAGATGATCCAGATGATGTTGATCCTGTTGATAAAAGTGGTACAGACGTTATTGGTGGTAGTGCATCTTTTTCACAAGTTTATTCTAGCTGGTATTTAAACAAAATTGAATCTACTGATAGCAAATTTTCAATTGATATTTCCTACAGAGAAGAAAACTATGGTTACTTCACAATCTCATCTCAACCTTGTATGCCCAACTGTGACAATAGTATCAAACTTATTAAAACAGGTATTTCAGGTGTCGCAATAAGCAGAATTGATTTTTCAAATGGATCAGTTGATTTCGTTGCAAATAATCTTAGGCAAGATGTTGGAAGTGAATTTTTAGGAGGATCAGAAGGAGAAAATACAGGTGAGTTCGCGGCTAAGTCTTTAGATGGGATTATAATAAAATCAAATCATAGCAATTACAGTAAGGAGTACAAACTATCATATGGCTACTTTGAAGACAATTCAACTGAGGAACTACCTTACTTACTTGCACAATATAACACTACTCTCGCGCTGGATAGAAAAAGATTAAAATTGATCTCTCTACAAGAATTGGAGTTTGATGAGATGGGTTCACCATCGGTGCAGTCGATTCCTCCTTATAATTTTCATTATTACGATGATGCCTCAGTGCCTAGAAGAATAAGTTTTGCCCAGGATCATTGGGGTTTTTCAAATGGTGCTAAAACTAATGAAGACCTAATGCCCGCTATTCGTTATAACAATTATAATGGAGGCGATAGAGATGCACATTGGCCTGAAATGAGAGCAGGTGCTTTAAAGTACGTTCAATATCCTTCAGGAGGTGGCACCGAGTATATTTATGAACCCAACAGGGTAACTACTATTAACAATTGCACTTTTCAGAAAGAGGGAGCAATATCTGGTACAAGTGCAGGTATGGGTGGTCCTGGCTCGGGCTTTGGTTTAAATTTTGATTTGGAAGTAGAGACCTCAGGTGCTTATTATTTTAAATTCATATCGGAAAGTAGTGGATCGGGAAGGCTATATATTGATAATTCAGTAATAGCCAATATAGGTTCAGGAGAATCAGCCATTGAAGATTTTATTTTTTTAAACACAGGGACTTATAGTTTTAGATGTTATGCCAATGAAGATAGTGGGTCTGGAGTAGGAGTTAGGGTTGAAGTTTATTCGGCATCTGTCTCATGTGATCCGGCACAAGATAAAATGGTTGGAGGGTTAAGAATTAAGCGAATCAATAAGTTCGGCACAATGGATTCACCACCTTTATCCATGAGTTATGAATATGGTAGTGGTAATTTATATAGTATACCAGCATATATTTTTAAGATTAAAAATGATTTCTTAAGATCTGGTTTTTTAAACGGAACAGAAGAAGGCTGTTCTATTATGGGAGGTGGAAATAATAATGTGCAAACTTTTATATCACCTGTTAGCAGTCAACCTCTTCAAACTATTCAAGGTTATCATATCGGATATAATCAAGTTACAGAACGTCAGGCTGATGGAGGCTATATTATCAGTGAGTTCAAAGGGCATCTTAATTTGCCACCAGATTGGTATACACTGGAAGATGTATGTGTAAGAGATGTTGATTCCAGTATATGTAGCTTTAAAGACCCTCAATATCCTGTAGCTCCCCTGGCATATGACTTTGAACGCGGTAATTTGAAATCTAAACGCATTTTTGCCAGCGGTGGTGAAAAGCTGAAAGAGATCTTTTACTCAGAAGAGTATGAAGAAAATACTCTTGGAGTTTTCGGTGTTAAAATTAGCGCATATGTGCATTCCTTTGATAATGAGACACACGCTGTTGCTTTACCTACTCATTATGATGTCAGGTCAGGTAAACTCAACTGGTCTAAGCAAATTGAAAAGACCTATGATAATGAAGGGAACTCAATAGACATTGAATCAATAACTACTTATGGATCGAGTTATCATCATATGCCTTCTCAAATTGCCCAAACCTCTCAAAATGATGTGATTGAGACATTCAATATATATGTACCTGATTTAACAGAATGTAATTATGAATGCCCCTCTTGTGCTGCTGACTTTATTGCTCAGGAGCAGGTATTAAAAGATCAGTACTTAGTGAAAGATGAAAATTGCAAAATTGGTGGGTGCAATGAGGAGTTTTTAGGCTGGGACTATGATCAAAATCCTTGTACGTACTTGGATTGGTGTAGAAGAGCTTCATGGATTGATTATCAGTACAGAGTAAATGAGCTCAGGGTTGCTTATACTAACTGTATTCGCGCTTGTAAGGAAAATAATAACTGCCTGTCAGATGGACTTAGTAATAGCCCAAATGAGAATGTGGCGACTCTTTATCAAATGGAACAAAACAACCAATTGAGCAAAATTGAAGTGAGCTCTTGGAGAGATGATGTTTTTCAATCGAGCAGTCTTTTAGAATATAACAGAGACATTTCAGAGCCAGCTAATGTCTATTTAAAAAATGTTTATACAACCGAGGCTACTGATCCAGGTAGCAGCTTTTCTCCTGTTGATATAGTTTCTGGAGCTATTCAAAGGGATGATAAATACAACAATTACCCTACAAAGTCCTTCCTATTCAGTAATGGGCAACCTGTTGAAATAAAAGATAGGAATGGAATTGTAACCTCCTACTTATGGGGCTATAACAATAGCGTACCTATAATAAAGGCCCAGGGTGCTGAATACTCAGTGTTGGAAGCCGCCTACAATAATTCTCCGATCGATGTGCGTCAGGAAAGCAGTTTGTCTGATGCTCAGATTACCAGCTATACTTATGACCCTGTGTTAGGAATGACTTCTATGACGGATGCAAACGGCAGGGTTACAAAATTTGAGTATGACAAACTGGGACGTTTATTATTGATTAGAGATCATGATGATAAAATCATTGAGCAGTATGAGTATCACTATCAACTTGATTAAAAAAATGAAGGATATTTTAAAGATTATAAAACTGCCAATTAATCGTCTTGATATGAAATGGGTAAAGTATATACTCCTCGTGCTGTTTATCAAGTTTCTAACCATTGATGCTTTTCCTCAATGTGTTGGAGAAACAACATTGATTTCTCAACTGCCAATTAATAAAGGATGCAGTGGGGGCCCAGGAGGCACTATGAACTGGCAGGGGACAGTTGGTGGTACAATTCATCCTGAAGTAGTATCTAATACTAATGAAGTTACATGGACATCAGCTGGTACATTTACATTATATCGAACTTCTCCTTGTGAAACGCTATATGCAACTTATACAATTTCTGCAGCTCCTATCGCCCCTAGCACTAATCAATTATCTTATACAAATAATTGCGGTCAAGCAACTTTATCATATTCAGGTTCTGTGTACCACACTTATTGGCAGACATATGCTGAAGGAACAGATCTTACATATAGGCATACACGGTCGGTTTCTTCTTCAGGCACCTACTATGCGAGGATTAAAGGTACAAATGGTTGTTGGAGTTCAGCTGTCCCTAAAACTGTGACAATGCCACCCTCATTCAATGAGGGTAGTTTAACCCAGACATATAATATTGAAGGTTGTGAAAGTGATCCCTTTCCTAATACCATTACCGCAAGTGCAGCAATTGGAACGGGTATTGAATATCAATGGTATAGAGGTTCAAGTCCAATAGTTGGTGCAACTAGTCAGAATTTGGATCTTGATACCTATGGAAGTAACGGTACCATTAAACGCAAAGTAAGAGATAATTGTAATGACTGGACTGAAAGTGATGGGTATGTGCAAATTTTGAGTGCAACTTTAAATCCCGGTTCCATTTCAACTAATGCAACACATTACTGTTATGGAGTCGGTGTTAGTGTTGGTGGAGATCCCGCTGGAATCTCGGGTTATCCAGTTAATAGTACAATAACATATGGATGGCAATTGAAACGAGATGATAATGTTAGCATAACCCTAGAATATCAACCATCCTTTACAACCCTAGATATTCCTGCAAGCAAGCTTTCTCCTGGTAGATCTTATACAATTACAAGAATAGCATATTTAACTGGGGCATGTACTTCTACCAAATCCGTTTCAACTACCTTCAATGTTAGAGATGAAGTTCCAGTGGGTTCAATTTCTGAGGCTTCTGGCTGCGGTTCGGTTGTTTTAAATCATAGCGGTACAGGTACCATTTATTGGCAAGCAAATGGGGACGTTAGTTCAAAATATGAGGGAGAATCTGGTTCCAAAACAGTATATTCAACTGGAGGGTATTGGTATAGAGTAAAGGACGCTAATGGGTGTTGGAGCAGCCCGGTACAATACAATGTTAGCTCCATCCCAAGTACTCCGGTTGCAGGTAATTTAACAATAGGCGATAATGTGACAACAGAGCGTTCCTTTTATGTAAGCGTAGACAAGTATCTATATCTATCAGGTGAAAATGGAACTATTGATAGTTATAAATTCAGAGAAAACGGAGGGCCAATTCAATCTACTTCTAATAGTCATATTCAATTTTCGAATCCTACATCTTCAAGCATAGAAAGAGAGTATTGGGCAGTGGTACAAAAAAATGGATGTACAGAAAACTCTAATTCTGTGATTATTACTATTGAGCCACTTCCAGCACCAACAGAAACTGTATGTGTGGGTGAAAAAGTAAACTATTATTTAGGGTCTCGCTACAATTGTGGAACTGGAAGTGCTGTTGAAATTGTAAGTAGTACTGGAGGTTATGGGGGCAATATTAGTGATATTTCTGGGGAAAATTTTAGCGTTACCTGGACTTCTCCTGGAATTTATTCTTTCAAAAGAGATGTGCCCTATGAAATAGGTTGTCCTCCATATGACGTAAGAGGAACAAATTACATACAGGTTTTTGCCAACCCACAATCTATTCCACCAACCCCTGAAATAATCTCCACCTGTGGGACTTCCATTGTGCTGGGTTATTCTGGTGCTCCTCCTGCCGGTGAAGTATGGGTGTGGAATGCTGAGAATACAAATGATTTTGAATCCACTATTGATGCCACCATAACGGTTAACGCTCCAAATGGATATTATTTAGTAGCCAGAAGTGCAGATGGTGGGAATTGTATGGGGAATCAGGGGCAGTTGAAGACTATTGATTATAAAGACTTTAGTATAAGTTCCCTTCCAATAATAGATATGCAATGTGGTGCAGCTAACCAGTCGGTATTTTTATCTACAGATGATGAAACTGATAGGTGGTACCTGACAGAGACTTCAACAGTTCCCTTAGCAGGGTCAAATGTAGTTGAAACAGATTTAACATATAAAACACTTTTCGTTGAGCGAAACGAAGGAATATGTTCATTTCGTTCAGCTTATGTGATAGATGCAACAGCTGGTTTAAAGTGCTCTGAGTATTTGAATTCTGTAAAAACTTTCAGGCCACAGGAAGCTATAAATAGTATTACCGTTAGCACTTCTTCTATCGATAATATCGGATATTTCGATGGCATAGGCAGAGGAGCTCAGAATATTAGTATTGGAGCTTCTCGTGATGGCAATGATATCGTTCAACCTATCATTTATGACCTTGATGGTAGGGAAAGTACTAAGTTTTTACCTTTTGTATCAGAAGAAAATGTAGAGCAATTTAAATACAATACTGTATCATCATCTGGTAACTATGAAGGCTCAAAACAGCATTTGTTTTACAATGAAGTGAACAGTGAGGTTACAAGAGATAGCAAGCCTTATGCAGTCACTGTGTTCGAACCATCACCATTAAACAGAGTCCTCGAGCAAGGCTCACCTGGCGAGGCCTGGCAGCCGGGAGGAGGGGCTACTGTGCGGTATGAATATTTGACCAATGAGTTAGGGGATAAGGTAAATAATTGGGAGATAAATAC
>NZ_SMLV01000332.1 GCF_009711525.1 Fulvivirga lutimaris | reverse complement strand
AATTATGATGCAAAGCTTGTTGTACAATTTCTTCGGTGTGTTCAATAGATTTGATTTGTGGTTTCAAATGATATGAAAACGGTACTTTTTGAGAGGGATGAGAAACGATATCTATTTCAGAAATTTCGGCTTGTTCAATTAGGGCATCGAAGATTTCTTTATCTAATCCGTAATACGTTTTGATAAAGTCGTAACCTCTGTCTTTATATGAAATCACTTTTTCCTTAGCCTCAATGGGCTTATTAAGGTTTAAATTATCATCACCAATGAATTCCGGTCCGGTTAGTTTTGGTCCCGAAGTAAAAAAAGTTGGTGAAATAATATTGTTCTCAGTTACGTCTTCTTTTATTCTTAAATGCATAGGCATACCCCATAAATTTCTTATAGCAGTAACACCATTTGAAAGATAAAGGCCAAGTTCATATCTGTCCCAAACATGAACGTGCATATCAATCAGACCGGGTGTTAGATACTTGTTCTCTGCATCAAATATTTGAATGTCACTGACCTCAATATTGTCTGCAATCTTTTCAATAAGGCCCTCTTTTATATACACCATTTTATCTACTAAAATAGTGTCTCGGTTCATCGGAATTATATTGACATTAGTAATAAGGTAAGAATTAATAGATGCAGTTTCATTCTTATTAGCCTTTAGGAAATTAGTGCCTAATGAGTCAATCCAAAGTGTAATGACTCCCGTTAGTATGAGCACTCCAATAAGAGCGAATACGATTTTAAAAAGTCTTTTTAGTATTTTCATTTATCTAATTACTGCTAACACCCGTGTAACGGGACAAAAGGTGTCGTTATATTTTATTGGCAAGATAGGCCATTAACACTGCCTCGCAATTCATTTTCACCTATTTTATGGTTAATACAGCGTTTTTTCATCTGTAAGCGTATAATTAAACGTTTAATCTACGGCTTTTTTACTCCACTAAATTCCCACTCTTGATCAAATAAGCTTTCTCCAAAACATTATCAATATCTTCTAATGGATTGGCATTTAGGATTAGCAGGTCGGCTATTTTTCCTTTTTCAACTGCACCATATTTGACTTCCAAGTCAAAGAATTTTGGGCCATTCACTACCGATGTAATAAGAGCTTCCCGCGGGGTTAAACCCATGCCTACCATTTGTTGCAGTTCGCCAATCAACGACTCACCGGGGTAAACGTAGGAGTTAGAAGCGCCACAGTCGGAGCCCGCGACTATATTAACACCTGCATCATACATCGGTCGCATCATGGTTTTTACCAACTCACGCATTTCATAACGGCTGGTGTTGCCGCTGGCCTTGGCCCTTTTTGCACCTTCAATTCTTCTTTGGTAGGTGGCTATTACACCATCACCTATTTTAGTGAGCAGCGAGTCTGCGGAATGGTCAGTATCTGCCAGCTCCGTCAGTACTTTCATAATGTAAAGGGTAGGGGTAACGGATACCTTATTGTCAGCCAGCTTTTTAAATATCGTAGCTGCCAGTTTAGGATTGTAAGTCTCCAGTATGGTACTCATCATTCCATAACCCAACCCAAGCTCTGTTAAGCTATCGGCCAGGGGCGAGCAGGCTTTCAAAATATAATACAGGTGCTCCGAGCCATCCAGGCCAAGGTCAATAGCGGTATTGATATCTCCTGACATGGGCATGTGGCCGGTGGTCTTCATACCACGGCTTTCAGCGGCCTTTATGATCTCATAAAACATCTCTTTGGTGAGGTTGCCATCATACAGCTTCACATAGTCAGTGCCAATGCTTTGTAGAGAGTCCAGCGCTGGGCTGATGTCATTTACAGAATCTATTTTAATAGAGCCAGCCCATGCAGGTTTAGAGCCATCAAGCTTTGGTCCTGAAGTGAAGATGGTGGGTCCAGTCATGGTGCCGGCAGCAATCTGCATGCGCCATTCCATTACCGCTGGGGTGATATCACCACCAGCATCACGTACGGTAGTGATGCCAAAATCAAGGAACATTTTTAGGAAGACTTCATTTTCTGCAATTAGCGAATCACCACCTCTGAAGTGCACGTGATTGTCCCACAAGCCGGGCATTACGTATTTGCCTGTAGCATCTATGGTTTCTGTGGATGAATAGTTAGCAGCATTGTCAGCAGACACAACAGCAGCTATAGTGTCTCCTTTAACGGCCACCAGCTGGTCTTGCTGAATAGTGCCTGACGCTACGTCAACAACATTAACATTGAGTAGCAATAAATCTACCTCTTCGGTATGCTTGTTTTGGCAGGAAATAAATATTGTGAATAGGAGTAAGGTCGATAGCTTTTTCATCAACCTAAAATAACTGAGTTTGGTTAAAATCCAATAAACGTCACTTCCATATGTAGCGTAGCGAAATGAGAAGTCTCCCCATATTAAGTGGAGACTTCTCATTTTTAAAGGAGACCTCTCACCCAAAAGGGCTTCGAGGTGGCGATACTTATTTAGGTTAGATTAAATAACCTTAAAACTGCTGTCCGCCACCATCATCATTATCCTGATCCTGGTTATTGATCTTGCTTCTACGCTGACGCTGTTTGAAATCCAGTTTACCAAACTTATAAGTAAGGTTCAACCCAAAAGACCTGAAAGGAATATTGGTATCTGTTGTCTGGATGAAATTAGCACCTTTTAGCTCACTACCGAAGTTTTTGTTAGCAAAGAATGGCTCTACCAAACGTAGTCCAAGGCTGATCTTTTCATTAATCTCCTTGTTCACACCCATGGTAAATAGAGAGAATGAAGGGTTAGTACCCTGCAATGTTTGTCTTGGTGGTCTGTAAAATCCGAAAAGGTCTGTTCTCCAGCCACGGCCCATTTTAATACTACCATTAAGATTTCCATCCCAAATCACTGCTTCTCTTGACAGTGCCACACCATCAACAGTACCGCTACCTATGTAGGTGTAAACATTCAGCCCACCTCTAAGGGTGATGTTCTTCTTGATAGTTACTGAAGAAAAGAAGTTGACTCCGTAAGATTCGCTTTCGCCAATATTTCTGAACGTGGTAGAAGAGAGTCCAGCGTCATCAATATCAAGATAGCTCTCTATGATGTCTGTAGTTTTTCTGTAGAACAATGATGTATTGATAGCAAAGCCTTTGATAAACATACCATAGCTCACTTCAAACTGATCGGTAAGTTCTGGATCAAGTTCCGGATTACCTGAGCTTTGGTTTCTATTACCATTGATCTGTACATACGGGTTGATTACTCGCAAACTAGGCCTTTGAATTCTTCTTGAATAACTAGCCTTTAACGTATTGAACTTACCAAGCTTTCTGCTTACCGTAATAGAAGGCAGCCAGTTGGCATAGTCATTCGAGAATGGAGCATCTGTAACATCAAAGTCACCAGTAATTTCTGTGTACTCGTACCTAACTCCGGCAATCAAACCATACTTATCCGTTAATTGGGCAGTAGAAGAAAAATAACCTGCTACTACATTTTGCTCATAATTGAATACATCAGTTCTGTTAGGATCGGTCTCATAGTTGCCAGTATTTGTATTGAGCGATTCAAATTCGAAATCACTGGTCACATCTCTAAGGATGGTTTTGGCGCCTAATTCTATCTTAACCTTATCATTTACAGGGTGCACATAGTCTGCCTGGATGGTGTTTTCCTTATTATCACCATCGTTGATATTTCTATCATTCTGGAATAGCGTTTGATCACTACCTACCTGGTCTTCCTGCGTTATTGCAAACTCCTGATCCTGAACGTTGCCGTCCAGTTTATAAGAAAGTGATAATTCCTGCCCTTTCTTTTCAGGGAATTTGTAGATATAATCCAATGACCATTCGTATCCGCTAAACAAATTCTCTGATTCGGTATTTCTTAAGTATTGCTGGTTAATGCTATTGGCAGGGTCCACAAAGGAGCCATTCACCAAATTATCTCTGTCTGAAGCAAAACCTCTTAAACGGAATGAAGTCGAAAAGCTATGAAATGCATTGAAATCATAGAAAGCACTGGCAGTACCAAAAAAGCCTAATCGGTTAGATTCATTGGGCCCAGACTCCTGCAAAATCCTGCTTTGATTATTGATGATATCCTCTCTGTAAAACTTGAAATCGCCTTCTCTGGTAGGAGAATAAAAAGCACTGGCACTGGTATTGAATCCAAATCGGCCACGGCCAGCATTGATGTTCAATACACCTCTGTTAGATAAGTTACCAACTGAAGCATCTATACTTCCTGCAAAACCTTCAGGCGTACTCTTTTTGGTTATGATATTAACAATTCCGGCCGTTCCTTCACCGTCATATTTAGCAGATGGCGAAGTGATCACCTCTACGTTTTTGATATTATCTGCAGGTATTGATTTTAGTGCATCACCAGGGTTGCTAGCAAACATTGAAGATGGCTTACCATTCACAAGAATGGTTACATTCTGGCTTCCCCTAAGAGAAACATTGCCTTCTACATCAACATTTAATAATGGCGCTCTTCTCAGCACATCAGACGCATCGCCACCTTTATTGGCCACATCGTTCTCCGCATTATAAACGATTTTATCTACTCTGTTTTCAATAAGCTCTTTTTCACCTTCTATTACCACCTCTTCCAATTGCTGGAATGATCCACTCATACTGATAGAGCCAAGGTTAAAGTCTGGGTTTTTAGGGGTTAGCTCTGCCTCAAATGTTGAAGTTTCATAACCTACAAATGACACCAATACAGTGTATTTGTCTACTGGCAAATCTTGAATTTTAAATGAGCCATCATCTTCAGAGATGGTACCATTAATTTGCTTCTCACCCTTCTTAACAACAATAGAAGCGTAAGATATAGGTTCCTTGGTTTGGCTATCAATAATTTGACCGGTGATCTTTCCCATTATTTGAGAGCTCGCTCCACCACCAAATCCACCGGGTCTTTGTGCAAAAATGCTGGTTGTTGCAGCTAGCACGAATAAAAATGTAAAAATATGCTTCATTTGATTCCGTTTATTTCTGCAAATCAACGCACTGCTGCGTCAATTGTTCACATCATTTTTTAAACTTGTGTTGAATGGAAAATGCAGCTATATAACTGGTAAATAGTTGTTACAAGCTATTACCGTTTATCAAGGGGTAATTTCAGACAGAGCCTCCCCATTTTGGTAAGGATATTCTACGGTTCAGTACATATATCCCATGGTTCATGTCATCTGATGTGATACTCTTCACATTTTTTAACAGTTTTAAGTTGAGTTTATATTTCGTTTCTAACGTAATTACATACTTATAACTCAGAAAACTCAAACAACAACACAATGCTCACTAACTACATCAAAATTGCTTTCCGTAATATCTGGAAAGCCAAGCTGCACTCATTTATCACATTTACCGGCCTCTCAACAGGTATTGCCTGTTGTCTGCTGATCATCCTTTTTGTTAAAGACGAATGGACCTTTGACGATTTCCATTCGAAAGCAGATAGGATCTATCGCGGCTGGACTTATGAGAATTACGGAGAAAATGAGACCTTCTTTAATACTGTAACGCCTTACCCCTTAGGCCCCGCGCTGAAAGATAACTACAGCGAAGTGGAAGATTTTGTAAGAATCAACAATCTTAATTTAGAAATAAAAGTAGGTGAGGACTCCTTTAATGAACAAGTGACAGTAGCAGGTCAGTCCTTCTTTGATTTCTTTGATTTTGAATCAATCTTGGGCAAACCTAGTTTGGCTCTGGATGATAAAAATGCCGCTATATTAACTGAAAGAATGTCTCAGAAGCTTTTCGGTTTGGGCAACCCCATTGGGCAGAATATAGCCATGGATATTGGTGACGGTCAGAGACTGTTTACGGTTAAGTCGGTGGTGGCAAATATGCCTACAAATACCAGCATTTCATTTGACATCATGATCTCAGATCTCAATAATGATGTGATGGTGAGCGAAAGAGCAATGAACGCCTGGTATAATGTAAATCCCGAAACATATTTTCTGTTAACTGAAACAGCAAATGCTGAAGACATTATAGCCAAGACTCCTGCTTTGTTGAAAAATGCTTTGGGTGAAAATTATGTGGAAGGAGAATATCAAATTGGTCTTCAACCACTTCTAGATATCCATTTGAATAATGAAATGCCGGTGGGAATAGCTCCGGTAAGTGATCCTAAATATGCATATATCCTTGTGGCCATTGCAGGCCTTATATTGTTATTGGGCTGTATCAACTTCGTGACCTTGTCAGTAAGCAAATCCATCAACAGAGCTAGAGAGGTAGGAGTGAGAAAAGTAGTAGGTGCCAGAAGAAATCAGTTGATGAGCCAATTTCTCAGTGAGGCGGTGGTTACAGCATTTATATCTGTAATCATTGGCTTATTCCTTTCAGCGCTCAGTTTAAACCTGTTCAATGAGCTGTCAGGTAAGCAATTGCTTTTTGAGTTCGATGCAGTTATGGCCTTGAGCGTTATTTTGCTGTTGGTGGTTATAGGTATTATATCGGGAAGCTATCCGGCTTTACTATTATCTGGCCTAAAGCCAGTTTCGATATTAAAAGGGAGTAGATCCAACGCTGGCAATAAGCAAGGGCTAAGAAGGGCGTTGGTGGCCATACAGTTTGTGCTGACCATTTTCTTGATTAGCACCACACTTTTAATGCAGGACCAGTTGAGCTTTCTACAAAGCAAAAATCTTGGTTTTGATAAGGAGCAGGTGATAGTATCACAGATTAATGTAGAACAATCTGGTGGACTGATCGAACGGGTTGGTAAAGGAATGGAATCGGCTCAGCTCATGCTTAACGAGCTGGATGGTAAAGAAGGTGTGGTTACGGCAGGTGCTGCTAATCATACTTTTGGCTCTGGCGGCTGGACTAATGTGGGTTTTACTGATACTCAGGATAACTACAAGACATTTGACATGCTCGTCACCGATGCTCATTTTATTCAATCTATGAAAATGAAAATGGTTGAAGGGCGTGCCTTTGATCAAAATAATCTTTCTGATGGACGAAGAGCAGTTATTATCAATGAGGCTTTTGCAGATGCCTTTGGGTTTGATGATCCTATTGGCAAACAGCTACCAGGTAAAAACTTTGAAGATCATGAGATCATAGGAGTGATAGAGAATTTTAACTACAACAGTCTGCATGCTGAGGTAGAGCCTTTGTTAATGACAATGAGCCCGGGAATCATTTTTCCCGGTATTGAAAATGTAGGAATTGGTAGCAACCCATTTCCTAAACTATTTGTAAGGCTTGAAGCGAATAAGCTGCAGGAAGGTATTGCTAGTATGAAAACCGTCTGGGAAAAAGTGACCAATGGAGAAGAGTTTGAATATGACTTTGTTGACCAGACACTGGCAACTCAATATAGTTCAGAACAGAATTTGTCTAAGATAGTATCTATAGCTTCAATATTAGCTATTGTTATAGGCTGCATGGGCTTGTTTGCACTGGCATCCTTGAACATGGAAAACAGAACCAAAGAGGTGAGCATCAGAAAAGTGCTTGGTGCGTCCCAGAGTTTAATTTTAACCATGCTGTCGAAAGAGTATATTATACTCATTCTGATTTCATTGGTTATCAGTGTTCCACTCACCTTATATGTTATTGATCAGTGGCTGGCATCATTTGCCTACAGGGTAGAAGTTGGAGCCGGAGTGTTTGCGCTAACCGGTGGCTTAACTTTGGTTATTGCGCTGATTACCATTTCTTATAATGCCATTAAGGTCTCTTTAAAGCAACCAGCGGAAACTTTGAAATACGAATAACTAAATCTATCCCAAATCAGGCTGTGTTGCATTATGTCTGGTTTGGGTTGTTGTATGTCATGCTTTGGTAACTATTCATTGAAAGTTAAGTAATGACTAATGAGCTTAATTGATTAACAACAACCAACACCTACCACCATGATCAAAAACTACATCAAGTCTGCGTTCAGAAATTTCCTGAAACACAAAACATTTACTTTTCTCAATATTATTGGTCTTTCCTTAGGCCTGGCGGCCAGTGTGCTTATACTTCAGTTTGTAAGGTATGAACACAGCTACGATACGTTTCATTCTGATATCGACAATATTTATCGTATTCAATACAATGTCATTCAGAATGGGAAAATGACGGTTGAATGTGCTGCCGCTGTACCAGCTGTGGGTCCAGCTCTGAAAGATAACTTTCCTGAAGTCAAAAAGTTTACTCGACTTTATCCTATTAGTGGGGTAGTAGCTTATGAGAGTCCTGACAGAGGATTTATATCCTTCAGAGAAGAGAAAATGCAATTTGCCGATCCTCGTGTTTTTGAGATATTCGACTTTAATCTATTGGAAGGGAACCCAGAAACAGCTTTGCAAGGGCCAAATAAAGCGGTGATATCGCAAGCTGCAGCTAAGAAATATTTTCAGGATGAAAATCCTATTGGCAAGACTTTGAATTGGGATGGAGATAATGATTTTGAAGTAACTGGTGTGTTTGAAGAGGTCCCTGAAAACTCACACATAAAGTTCCAGCTTTTATTTTCTTTCAAAACTCTTAGTGACGCGTATGAGCAAGCAGAAACAGCCTGGGGCTGGTATGATTTTAATACCTATGTGTTGCTTGATGAAGGAGTGAATGTTGAAGAACTACAAAGCAAATGGGATGATTACCTATTCGAGCAGCGTGGTGAAGAGTGGGCAAAGCGCAATTCTAAACAAGAGTTTATACTGCAACCTTTGAGAGATATTCATCTGTATTCTCACCTGTTGCAAGAGTCTGAGCCAGATGAGCAGGGAGATGGTGAGGCCGTTTATTTTCTTACAATCATTGCCTTTTTTATCCTGATAATAGCGTGGGTAAATTATATCAATCTCTCAACCGCTAAATCATTTGAAAGGGCCAATGAGGTAGGGGTACGTAAGGTAATGGGGGCTGAAAAAGGTCAGCTTGTGAAACAGTTTATGGCCGAGTCTTTTCTAATCAACCTACTTGCGATGATGATAGCGTTGGTCGGAATTGTAGTTTGCTGGCCGTCATTTGCGTCATTAACAGGACGGGATATCCCTTTAGAATATATCATTGATGCTCAATTCTGGCAGTTGATCATAGGCCTGTTCCTTTTAGGTACTGTGCTTTCAGGAGTGTACCCGGCCATTGTATTGTCATCATTTAAGCCTATTTCAGTTCTTAAGGGTAAGATGATGGCCAATGCTGGTGGCAATCTTATGCGCAAAGGTCTGGTAGTTTTTCAATTTGTTTCTTCCATAGTATTGATTATCGGAACCATCATTGTTTATGATCAACTGAGCTTCATGAAAAATCAGAATTTGGGTATTGATATTAACCAGACATTGGTTCTGGAAGGCCCGGGAATTACTGATTCATTATATGATGATAACCTGGCCGCCTTTAAGCAAGAAACCTTAAATATTGCTGGTGTCAAGCAGATGACAGCAGCTTCCAACGTGCCGGGTAACGAGATTTTCTGGACAAGAGGAATTCAGCGTCTTCAAGGTGGTCCGGAAAGTAGCATTACTGTATATAATGTTGGTATCGATGATGATTACGTTCCTGCTTTTGACCTGAAAGTGGTAGCTGGTAGAAACTTCAGTAAGGACTTTACCACTGAGGTCGAAAGAACAAGGGTATTGATCAATAGGGAATTATCTGATGCCTTAGAGTTTGAAAACCCTGAAGAAGCAGTAGGTGAGAAAGTAAGGCTGGGTGGTGATACACTGGAAATTGCTGGTGTGTTAGAGAACTACCATCAGATGTCATTAAAAAATAAAGTAACGCCTTTGGTCTTTAGGTTAACAACGAGTAGCTCATTTTACTCATTTAAAATTGAGACCAGCAACTATCAGGATTTGATCGCATCCATTGAAGAACCATGGAATAGGTTCTTTCCTGGTAATCCTATAGACTACTTCTTCTTAGATAGCTATTTCAACAAACAATATGAAGGCGATCGACAGTTCGGTCAGGTATTCGGACTATTTTCTGTACTTGCCATTTTTGTAGCTAGTTTAGGCCTTTTTGGTTTAGCATCATTCCTTACTATTCAAAGAACCAAAGAAATCGGAATAAGGAAAGTTTTGGGTTCAACGGTACCGAATATAGTACTGTTGCTTTCCAGGGGATTTATTCAGTTGGTATTAGTAGCTAACCTCATTGCATGGCCAATGGCCTGGTGGATTATGGATGGCTGGTTATCGTCATTCCCATACAGGGTTGATATCAACATATTCTTATTTCCATTGGCTGGGTTAGGGGTAATCTTAATTGCCTTTTTGTCGGTTGGCTTTCAAACATTAAAGGCTGCATTGTTAAACCCTGCGAAAACGCTTAAATACGAATAGTCAGAGCGCCTCATAGATTTTCATACTGGTATGATAGTTTATGAGGTTTTTAAATGATCATTTGTACAACAATTGTTATAGAAATAAAGAAAAATTGTATCTTGCCATTAGTTTAACATTTTATATACTAATGAATAAAACATACCTGGGAGAGTTTGAAGAGCTAATGCTAACCATGGTAGGCATTCTGAAAGAGGAGGCCTATGGAAATGCGATAGTCAAGGAAGTGCAGGATCAATTAGACCGAAGTCTCAATTTAAGTGCTGTGCATGTCACATTATACCGCCTGGAAGACAAAGGTCTGGTGAAGTCGTTTATGGGAGGCGCTACGCAAGAGCGTGGAGGCAGAAGGAAGCGATATTTCGAGTTAACCAGTGCTGGGATTAGTGTGCTTCAAAGCTTGCAAGAGCAGCGCCTTAAACTTTGGAAAATGCTCCCTGAATTAAAAATTGCAGGTATATGAAGGACGTGAGACCGCCTCAAAGAATCACCAGACTTTTGGAAAGTGTATGCCCCGAATATTTATTCGAGGGTATCATCGGTGATTTGGAAGAGCAGTTTTATGATGACTTAGAAACTTTTGGTGAGAAAAGAGCCAAAAGAAGATACTGGTGGAACACCGTCCGGTTTGTCAGACCGGAAATTTTACTACGCAACAACTCAAAATTCTCAATAATCAACACAATTATGATCAGTAATTACATTAAAACAGCAGGCCGAAATATGGCCAAAAGAAAAATGTTCTCATTTATCAATGCCTTCGGTCTAAGCATTGGTATAGCTTTCTGCATTCTGATATTTCTTTATATCAAGGATGAGAAGAGTTTCGATAAGTTTCATTCAAATAGTCACAAGATTTACAGGGTAGAAGAAAAGGCCTATGATACCTGGGACCCTAATCCCGAAGAACCATATAATTATTCAGCATACCTACAGACAGGTTTAGGGCCTGTGTTAAAAGAAGAGGTGCCTCAGGTGCAATATGCTAGTCGGTTTAGTGGGGGAGGCAGTGCCATTGTAGCCAATGGTGATAAAGTTTTTACTGAAGATATCGATTATGTCGATCCTGATTTTTTCAAGATGTTTTCTTTTAAGGTTTTGGCAGGAAATAGTGATGAATTTCTTACAGATAAATATCATGCTATACTAACTCCCGACATGGCTGAAAAATATTTTGAGAGTCAGGATGTTCTGGGTAAGACATTGAGCATTGATATCATGGGTGAGCAGGAATTCACAGTAGTGGGTTTGATTGAAGAGGCTCCGGCAAATTCTAGTCTTAATTATAATATTATTGTATCACAAACCACAAGACCATATTACGATAGAAACATTGACAGCTGGGGTAATTTTAATACCCCCACCTTTATTCAGTTAGTTGATAATGCAGATATGACGGCTGTTAATGAGAGCCTTGGCAAGATTGTAGATAAATACATGGCAGAATCATTAGAAAGGAGGCAGGAACGGACGGAGATTCCAGAAGGGTTTACTGTTTTTGAATATCAACTGACCGCACTTGAGGATATGCATCTCAATACTCAGGTGACATGGAGTAGGTCTAGTGATCCTAAGTATTCGATGATTTTAGGTGGAATCGCGTTATTAATATTATTAATAGCCTGCATCAATTATATCTCCCTTTCTTTAACGGCTTCAGCAGCAAGACAAACTGAAGTAGGGGTGAGGAAGTCTGTGGGTGCTCAGCGTGGGCAACTGATCAATCAATTTGCCTTTGAATCAGTGATCTTGGCTTTCTTGTCTATGGTGATAGGTATTGCATTAATGTTCACCTTTTTACCTGCTTTCAATGAGTTTACTAATAAAGACCTATCGTTTGATGCCATTACCATTTTGCAGGTGACAGGTATTGGTGTTGGTTTGGCCGTTTTGGTAGGCCTTATTTCTGGGTTCTATCCTGCTTTTTATTTATCAGCAGCCAAGCCTACACAGGTTTTAAAAGGTGGATTTACCACCAAAATGAAAGCAGGCTTCACCAAGCCACTTGTTGTGCTGCAATTCGCACTAAGTGCTTTTTTGATTATCAGCTCTGTGATTATGTACCAACAAATGGAATATATTACTACCAAAGATCTTGGTTATGATCAGGAACAGGTAATTGTTGTCCCCACTCAAATGGGCTGGAATGAGGAGTCTAACAAAGCAGTTGAAAGAATGCGCACGCGACTGTCTCAGGAATCTTTTGTAACTGGTGTGGCCGGCACAAGCTTATCCTTTAATCAGGGCTATTCAAGGTATGGTTATGAGATTGATGATGAGAACAAATCAGCATATGTATTTGCGGTGGATGCACAATATATTGAGGTTTTAGGTATTGAAATGGCTGAAGGAAGAAATTTCCTTATTGAGGGTGTTAATGATTCTACTGATATAGTGGTTAATGAAGCGTTAGTGGCAGACATGGGATGGGAAAACCCATTAGAGGAGCACTTAAACTGGCGCCAGGATTCCACTTCACTTGGATCAAAAGTAGTAGGTGTGGTTAAAGATTATCATTTCCTTTCATTAGAAAGAACCATTGAACCAATGTTCCTGTCTATGGATAAAAAGGAGGTGGGATATCTTCAACAGATGCTGATCAAAATTAAGCCTGGTGAGTTAAACAATGCTGTTGACAAACTGCAAGGCATCTGGAACGAGTTATCACCAGATAAACCTTTTGACTATACTTTTATGGATGAGGATATAGCCCGACAATATGCTTCTTATGAACGCTGGATGAGTATCATGGGGCTGGCTACACTTTTTGCCATTTTGATTTCATGTCTCGGCCTATTTGGATTAGCAGGTATCAATGCCATCAACAGAACAAAAGAGATGGGCATTAGAAAAGTCTTTGGTGCCGAGGTGATGAACATTTTTGTGCTGCTTAATCGGCAATATATATGGCTTGCACTCATCGCCTTTGTGATTGCCTCTCCATTGTCATGGTATGCCATGAATATCTGGCTTGAAGATTTTGAATATGGTATTGAAATCAGCTGGCCGATTTTTGCTATCAGCATGGGATTGGGGCTATTGATTGCATTGGTAACTGTGAGTTATCATGCAGTTAAATCAGCCTATTTAAGCCCTGCAGAGACTTTGAAATATGAATGATTAAGTACAATTTCTGTAAATTGTAATTGACTAACCTCTCTGAGTTTCTCTGTTATCTCTGCGGTTTTAATTGACCACAGAGGACGCAGAGAATCCGCAGAGGTTTTACTTGTTTTTAGCCAATATACTTCGCCAGCAAACCATGAAAATGATGCACACCTTTCTCCCTTTTTGGAGAGAATCTGCCAGTAGTATAAGCGGACGACATCAACCCCTGATGCACACCTTCAACCACAAATTCATCTTCACGCTCTACCTTGTCCAATAATGCCCCGGCACCGCTTCCTATTTTAGTTTCATCATAGACATAAGTGAGGAATGACACCTTGGTTTTGTCTTTAGTTATGGGCTTTACAATGTTAATGCTAAGTCCCCATGGGTAGAAGTTGAACATCATATTGGGGAACACCCAATAGTAATAAGCACCTACCTGCTTACCATAATCGACATGCCCTTCTGGTAAGTCAAAAACCTCTTCACCACCTTTAGAGTAGCCCACTTGCACATTGCAGTGGTCATAAAGGATAGTAGTATAGCTGCCATAGTCCAACACATTGTTAAGGTCCTTGTGCACGAATGGAATATGAAAACCTTCTAAATAGTTATCACAATACAAAGCCCAGTGTGCGTTGACCAGATAGTCTTTGCTTAAAGTAGGCTCAAATTTAAAATCTTCAATGGGCATAAAACCAACATGCTTTTCCATGATCTCAACCACCTCTTGAATATCAAAGGCCGGGTTTGGACTTACAAACAAGAAATCACGCCAGTCTTTTAACGGGTATTTATGCAGGCTGTCACAAGGCCTCGGAAAGTTCTCGGCTTCATCAAACTCGGGCATGGACACAAATTTACCTTCAAGGTCAAACCGCCTGCCATGGTAAGCACAAATTATTGATTTAGACTTTGCTGGCTGATGTGCCAATATATTAGCCCTGTGCGTGCAGACATTGGATAGGCATCTAATCTCATCTGTACCGTCCTTTGTAAGCAACAAAGGCTCTTTCATAAAACCATCCAAAAGTGTCAATGGATAAACGCCTTCTTGTTGGGGCAATAAATCTTTACTACCAATCCACTGCCACGTTCGGTTAAAAACCTTTTCTCTGATCAGATCAAAAACTTCGGGGTCTCGATAGAAATCTGCAGGTAGCGTTTCTGCTTTAGTTATGTCCGGATCGATAAAGAATTTTTGGCTCATGGGAAGGTATTAAGTGCAGTGCAAATTAAGGTTTTTGGTTGAATATTAGTGCGCACTCTAGGTTGGCACAACAGTGAAAATTAATAAATTTAAAAATATCTTAGATTAGTAAAAAAACATTAGCGAAATAGCAGGCATGCCCGCTATCCTGATGTTGTAAGCTATTCAATGTCGAATCTAATATGTCTTCAAATAAGTTAATTCGTAGAATAATTGTTGGAATTTTATTGACGGTAATTGCCGTTTTTTCCATTATGTGGCTCCAAACATCGAGAGCATTTAATGAACAATTTAGTAACTCTGATGCATTTAAAACTTCATTAAATTATATAAAGACTGACTCCTTAATTTCTTCAGAAATAGGTGACATAATCGAAATTGACAACTCTATAAGTGGGTATTTAACCCCCAATAAATCAGCTCGGCTTGTATTTGATGTTAAAGGCTCACAACTTGAAGTTACTTTCAAGGTTAAACTAAATTTTATAGATGATAAGTGGGAAATAGAAAGTATTGAATACTCTAAATAAAACAGCTTACAACAAGCTTTAAGAGCGCATTTGGACTTCACCGTGCGAAGTACTTAAATGCTCAAGTACGTTTCCCCCGCACGTTTTGGGTTAGCATTTCACATCTACTTTCATGGCTGCCACTTGTGGACGACTAACAGGAGCGCGGTGTCTTAAGCTGCTTGCATTGCGACTAGGTTCTAAACCCAAATCGTGCTAGTTTTATGCTTTGAACAAAGTAAACAAACGCGCCTTACAGGGGCGTTGTGCGTCATAGGTCAATAAAATGACAGACAGAAATATACTGAAATTGAAACTTGGACTCGCGATAGCAGCAATTGTGTTTTTGCTGATTGGCTCTAAATTATTGTTTAGCTATTGGACTTCGATACATTGGACTTTTTGGCTTCTTGCATTCCTAGTAGCATATCGAGGAGTTTACACAACGATTAGAACACTATCCGATAGAAATGAAACAATTGTATATAAAGGATTTGCAACCGTTGAGACAGCTACTTGGGTTCTTGCTATTGCATTAGCGACAGCAATGTTTTTTATATTTTATCCCCTCATATCACTCATATTTTATGGACTCACATTTATAAGTCTTTCAATTTATAGTGGCCTAGAGTTTAAAGAAATTAAGGACTAAAATCACGAACGCACAACATGATATAAGAGCGCATTTGGACTTCACCGTGCGAA
>NZ_SMLV01000092.1 GCF_009711525.1 Fulvivirga lutimaris | reverse complement strand
GAAGTCACGAAATATTACAAATGTTAATATACATACTTTTTATAGTTGGGTTTGTTTTTCTGATCAAAGGAGCCGATTTAATGGTTGAAGGTGCCACATCAATCGGTAAAAAATTCAATATCAGTAGCATAATAATAGGTTTAACTATTGTTTCTTTCGGTACCTCTTTGCCTGAGCTCTTAGTTAACCTTATTGCCAGTTATAATGACAATCCTGACATTGGGGTTGGTAATGTACTGGGAAGCAACATAGCAAATATACTTTTAATTCTAGGTATATCAGCTTTAATCAATCCGCTTCCAATTACTAAAAACACTTACTTCATCGAAGTTCCTTTTTCTCTAACAGCAACTTTGTTGGTTGGTTTCCTAGCTAATGCTTCTCTTTTCCATAAATCAACAGAATTGGCCATTAGCCGCACTGACGGTATTATGCTATTGTTCTTTTTCTTCCTTTTCATGGGCTATGTATATATCGTATCCAAGCAAAAGAAGTCAGAGTTTAGCGATGCTGAGTATAAGGAGATGCCAATGGGCAAATCCATTTTGCTTATCGTTATTGGTATTGTCGGTCTATACTTCGGTGGGGAATGGGTAGTAGGTGGTGCTATTAAAATGGCGCAGTCATTTGGAATGAGTGAAAGGTTTATTGGCTTAACTATTATAGCAATAGGAACTTCATTGCCTGAATTGGTAACTTCAGCGGTAGCAGCCTTCAAAAAGGACACAGACATTGCTGTTGGTAATGTTGTAGGCTCTAATATATTCAACTTATTATGGATTTTAGGACTTAGCGCTACGATTAAAGACATTCCTTATGATGCCATATCGAACTCTGATATCTTTATGATTATTTCTTCCAGTACTGCGCTAATTCTAGCTGTAGTGATTGGTAAACGACCAGTGATTAGTAGATGGGAAGGTTTCTTCTTCTTAGTCGCTTATGTGTGGTATATCATTTTCCTTATTCAGAGGGGATAAAAAAAGGCCGACATTTGCCGGCCATAAGTTTCAATTCATTTTTAACTAGGTCCAAGCAGTAAGTATAGCTCCCATTATCAAAAAACTTACTACAAAGTAGAAACCGTCAATGAACCAAAGCATCATTGACTTTCTTGCAAATAGATAGTTAACACCCAATGCCATGGCTACCCAACCAAAGCCAGTGGCAAAGCCATACATCAGCCCTTCCTGAACGCTTAATCCATTAAGAAAAAATGCCAGATTAACTGTCATAATGAACTCAAGAACGAAGGCCGTACCATAGATTTTTGCCATGTTGGCATTCTTGAGATCCTCTTCATTAAAGCCATTTTCTCTCATCCATCTTTTTCCAAATAATGGTCCATACCAGATTGCACCAAGCACAAAGGTGAGTAGCGTGGCTACTATAATAGCCAGCCAATTAATTGATTCCATAG
>NZ_SMLV01000266.1 GCF_009711525.1 Fulvivirga lutimaris | reverse complement strand
GGGGAAAATCAGAATTTATCAGGTGTTTGTATAACCTTTATTACCAATTCATGCGGGTCTCCATCATTATCAAGCAGGTAAAACTTAACTAAGGGGTTATCGGCACTTATCTTATTCTCAACTTTTATGACCTGATTATTAGGTAGATGTTTTTCGATTTGATCCTGTAAATCTTCAATGGCCCTTGCAAAATTTACTTCAAGTTCGCTAGGGTTATACTGTGCAGTTTTCATTAATTATGTTTTAAGTTGAGAGAGTTTGAATTAAATATAACAATTCATTTTAAACTTCCTCAACTTATATCTCTCAGAACATTCTTATGACCACCTAATTAAAGCAGATGCCCAAGTAAAACCACTACCAAAAGCAGCCAGGCATATCAAATCATTGGGTTTGATTTTACCTTCTCCAAAGGCTTCACTCATGGCAATAGGTATAGAGCCTGCCGTGGTATTCCCGTATCTCATGATATTGTTGTAAACCTTGTCATCAGCTAGCTCGAATTTCTTCTGTATAAACTGACTTATTCTCAGGTTGGCCTGATGTGGTATTAGTAAGTCTATATCATCTTTTGTTAAGTTGTTTTTCTCCAATGCCTCCATGATCACTTCACTAAATCTCACAACAGCATGTTTAAATACCATACTTCCATTCATATGAACTTTAAAACTTGAAGTATCTAAAATCTGCTCTGGTTGTCTTTCAGCATGGGGACGACTACTACCGGGGTCTTTTACATAAAGCTCTTCGGCAAATCGCCCATCAGAATGCAAATGAGTTGATAAAACCCCTTTGTGATCAGAAGCCTGTAATATGGCTGCTCCCGCACCGTCACCAAATATAACAGCCGTATTTCTACCTCTTGTTGTAAGATCGAGAGCTGTGGATTGAATTTCTGCACCAATAACCAGAATTGTTTTGTACATGCCTGTTTTTATGAAAGCATCGGCAGTAGATAGTGCATATATAAAACCAGAGCATGCATTGCGTATATCTAGCGCGCCTATCGACTCAAGGCCTAATTCTCTTTGCAATAACACACCCGAACCAGGGAAAAAATAATCTGGCGTTATGGTGGCAAAAACAATAAAGTCAATATCAGAAACTTCCAGATTGGCTCTTTCTAAAGCCATATGGGTGGCTTTGGCAGCCATATTGGCCACAGTATCTTTAGCAGGATCAATGAACCTCCTTTGTTCAATACCGGTTCTCTCAATTATCCATTCATTATTAGTGTCCATCATGCCAGAGAGTTCTTCATTTGTAACAACTCTTTCTGGTACGTAATGGCCTAATCCTACAATTTTCGAATTCAACATAGTTGTGCGGTTAAAAAATCAAATATAATAATTATAACTAATGTTTGTTAGGGGCTAAAAAGCATAAATCAAGGAAATCCGTTAAATTCATGCAACCTTTTGGCTTAAACCTGACTCTTATATACCTACCAAGTTTATCAAATTATGCTAAAGAACTACATCAAAATCGCTTTCCGCAACCTCGTAAGAAGAATAGGCTATACTTCTATTAATGTTTTTGGGCTTGCAGTGGGTATCAGTTGCTGCCTTCTTATTGGGATATATGTCATGGACGAAATATCCTATGATAAATTTCATGCTAATGCTGATAATATCTATAGGGTTAATATAAACTATAGTATGGGTGGCACATCCCAGTCTATGTATGTAACACCAACAGCATTATTGCCAACCATGAAGCGCGAGTTTAATGAAGTAGTGGCCGGTACTAGATTATTTGATGTAGCCATGTTTAGTCCTCAGGTGGTATCATTGAATGATGTTTCATTTCAGGAGGAGAAATTTTTCTATGCTGATAGTACCTTCTTTGATATTTTCTCTTTTGAGTTATCAGAAGGCGTCAAAGATAAGGCCCTGGTTGAGCCCAACTCTGTTATATTATCAGAATCAATGGTAGCCAAATATTTTGGTGATAATGATGCCCTTGGAGAAGTGATAAAAGTGGGGCAAACAGAATATAAAGTAACGGGGGTTATGAAGGATATACCAGATAACTCTCATCTCAAGTTTGATTTTCTGGCTTCCTTTTCATCGTTAAGAGCCTCAAAAGGAGAGACCTGGTGGAGCGCTAATTATGCCACTTACGTACTGCTTAGTGAAAATGCTGACCGTGCTAAAATAGAAGATGGAATTGAAATTGTGGTAAGGGAAGCACTAGGTGAGGTTTTTCAAAATGATGATAGAGTAAGCTTTGATCTTTTCCCTATGACAGACATTCACCTTAGATCCACGCTAAGTACAGAAATGCAGACCCAGGGAGATATTAAATATATCTATATCATAAGCTTTATTGGTTTTCTGATACTCGTAATAGCATGTATCAATTATATGAATCTGGCAACAGCTCGATCTATGGATAGAGCAAGAGAAGTTGGTATGCGCAAGGTACTGGGTGCTGTTAAGGGCCAGCTCTTCAATCAGTTTATGGGCGAGTCTATTATTGTAACTACACTGGCGGCCATTATTGCTCTTGTCATTATTAATATTGCCTTGGTACCATTCAATAATTTAACAGGTAAGACATTAACTAGTACTGATATTTTAGATCCTGTTATTTTATCAGGGTTGGTTTCAATTATTATTGTGGTAGCTTTTTTAGCAGGAGCCTATCCAGCCTTGAGTATATCCTCATTGCAACCGGGTAATGTTCTGAAAGGCACGTTTAAAAGATCGAAAACCGGAGGATTATTGAGAAAAGTATTGGTAATCGTTCAATTCTCTATTTCCATATTACTGATTATAGGTACTATGGTGATTTATAAACAGCTCAACTTCATGCAGAATAAGAAGCTCGGTTATTCTAAAGACAATATATTAGTCTTGCCTACGGATAGACAAGTGAACAAGAACTTCCAGTCGATCAAAAGTGCGCTGGAGCAACGAGAAGATGTTGTTGGTGTGTCAATGGCCTCTGAGAGCCCGACTGAAATAAATGGAGGGTATGGCATTGAGGTTCAGGGTGTGGAAGCTCCAAATACAAATACGGTGGCAATAACAGTAGATCAGGAGTTTACTAAAAACATGGAGATGGAAATAATCCATGGGCGAGAGTTTACCGAAGCTGATACAAAGCTGGCTAAACTTGATAGTTTGGAGTTGAGGCAATACGCCTTTATCGTTAACGAAATGCTTTTAAATCAGTTGATGATTTCTCCGGAAGATGCCCTCGGTAGAAATGCTAAGGTTAGTGGCAGACCAGGGCAAATTGTTGGCGTGGTTAAAGACTTTCATTTTGCCTCACTACATAGAAAAATAAACCCTCTTGTTCTGTTTATTGAGCCATCACAATATAATAAGCTTTTTATTAAGGTTAACTCTGATAACATTAGTCAATCATTGACTGAAATAGAAAGTGTGTGGAAACAAATAGTGCCAGAACGACCTTTTGTTTATTCGTTTATGGATGAAGATTATGATGCGCTTTACCGTAGTGAAGAAAGGCTGGGTAATATCTTTATTGTTTTTGCCACACTGGCGATAATAATAGGGTGCTTAGGGCTTTTAGGGCTGGTATCGTTTACTGTACAACAGCGCAACAAAGAGATTGGAGTAAGAAAGGTTTTGGGTGCATCTGTGTCTTCTATATTCATCCTTATATCAGAAGACTTTGGGAAATTAATTTTGATCGCATTTTTAGTGGCTGCACCCGTTGGTTATTACCTAATGTCAGATTGGTTGGCAGGGTTTGAATACAAAACTGTTGTGGGGGTATTACCAATAGTTTCTTCAATAGTCATCACCATAGTAGTAGCGATAGCCACAATAAGTTATAACTCTATAAATGCCGCAGTAACAAATCCGGTCAAAACTTTAAGGAACGAATAGTATTATCTAATTTAACTATTTAATCAAGTTTAGTACGAACAATAACGCTCCTACATGCTAAAGAATTATATCAAAATTGCTTTCAGGAATTTGGCCAATAATATTGGCTACACATCAATCAATATATCAGGCCTGGCCATTGGATTATCATGTTGTTTTTTAATTGCGCTTTATGTGCAATTTGAATTGAGTTATGAAGACTTTCATACTAATAAAGATCAGTTATACAGATATATTCCCAGGTCTCAAAATGAGGCCGGTATTGTAAACCAACAGACTTGGCTTCCTCCAGGTTTTGGCCCAGCGATGTCCGATCATTTTGGGGAGGTTGAAGCATTTTCAAGATATAGCATTTTTGATGGTGACCCTCTGCTAGTCAATGGTGAGGATGTTCTTCCGGCTGCTTATATGGCTGTTGCTGATAAAGATTTTTTTAATATTTTCTCATTCAATTTACTTGCTGGTAAGCATGATGAGGTTTTAGCAAGGCCTTTTACAATAGTGATTTCTGAATCAGTAGCCAAAAACTTCTTTCCAGATAAAAGTCCTATTGGACAGTCCATTAGATATAACAGCTCACATGATCTGGAGATTACAGGTGTATTTGAGGATGTGCCTAAAAACTCACATTTGCAGTTTGAATATATTGTGCAATTTGAAACAATTGGTGCTGTTATAGAAAGCGAGTTTGGATATTCTAAGGATAAATTTTTGAATGACTTGGATAGCTGGAATTACTCCACTTATTTCATGATTAACGATAATGTAGATACAGAAACTCTGGAGGTCGACATTGAAAAATACTTTGCAGATTTGAGGAAGAGAAAGTATCAGGAATCTGCTGTTAGCGATTGGCTACAGCCAATTGATCAGATTCATTTTACTACAGGTATCAAGGGCGACTCGGCTAATGGAAATATTAATAACATCTATATATTCTCGGCTATCGCAATATTCATATTGGTTATTGCCTGCTTCAACTTTATGAACCTCTCCACTGCCAGAGCTATGAAACGGGCTAGGGAAGTAGGTGTGAGAAAAGTGCTAGGAGCTCAACGTTATCAGTTGATTTACCAATTTCTTGGTGAAACTATCTTACTCACCTTTTTCGCTTTAGTACTTAGTCTTATCCTTCTAGAGGTAGTGTTGCCAATTTTTAATTCTGTAATGGGCTTTCATTTGACATCAAGCTACATTGAGAATTTTGATTTTGTACTGATACTTATAGCCACAGGTATTATTACCGGGGTATTGGCAGGTAGCTATCCTGCTTTCTACCTTTCGGCATTCGATCCGGCAAAAGCACTTAAAGAAGCAAGTGTTAAGGGTGGCAATGTATTGCTTAGGCAAGTACTTACGGTTCTTCAATTTGGTATTGCAGCATTTCTTATTATCGGCACTTTTATAGTTACTAGCCAAATGAGGTACATGACCAATAAAGATCTTGGCTTTAACAAGGAAGAGATCATCTACTTCATGCCTCCTTCACCAACCTGGAATAACTTAGATGTATTTAGAAATAACCTATCAAGCTACTCCGAAATAAAAAGTATATCTACTTCTAACGGAGTGCCTGGTTATACGAGCTCACATTGGTCATACAGCTTGCCAGATGAGGATATCAAAATGAACATTAACACCATGATCATTGATTATAATTTTGTTAATGCTTATGATTTGGAAATCGTTGATGGTAGAAATATATCAACGGAACATGCCTCGGATTCTTCTCAAGGATATCTGATCAATGAAACGGCAGCAAAACAAATGATGCTAGCCAATCCGGTTGGAACAAGGATTCAAGCCTTAGACGGACATCCTGTTGGTCAGATAGTAGGAGTGGTTAAGGACTTTCATTACAAATCCTTGCACCAGGCTATAGAGCCTCTAGTGCTGAGACATGACCCAAGAAATGGGTTTACATTATCCATCAAATTCAATGAAGGGCCATTGACTGAGAAGCTTGCTGTTGTAGAGCAGGAGTGGAAGAAGTTTGCTCCAGAATACCCTTTCAATTACCAGTTTTTAGATGAAGATCTTGATGAGCTATATAAGTCAGAACAGAGTGCTGGCTGGCTAATGACCATATTCTCTTCTCTCGCTATAATTATAGCTTGCTTAGGATTGTTTGGGCTAACATCCTTCCTTACCGAACAAAGGAAAAAGGAAATAGGAGTAAGAAAAGTAATGGGAGCATCTGTTAACAGCATTGTTGGTTTGCTCAGCAAAGATTTTACGAAGCTGGTGTTGATTGCTTTTATAGTAGCCATTCCGGTGGCATGGTACGCTATGGAACAGTGGCTTTCAGAATTTGCATATCAGGTGAGTATTAACCCATTGCAGTTTGTATTGGCCGGATTGATACTAATAGTGATATCATTGATTACTATAAGCTATCAGTCATTAAAAGCGGCAACAGCTAACCCAGCAGAGACTTTGAGGAGTGAATAATTGTCAGTTATCTATTCTACTCCCTTTCTTCAAAAGGAATGATAATGCCTTTCTCGACATAATTTTTTAAACCCTGTAGAAGAATTGCCCAGCAGTAGGACGATCTTCTGAAGTGGTGGTTGCATTCTGGCCAGCCCACATGCCAAAATTTAACGTCTACACCACCATCAAGCTCAGTAAGATCAAACCCAAAGGAAGTAGGGTTCCAGTCCTCATCTGCATTAGTCATTTTTATGTGAAAGGCCTTACCATCTTCAGCTTTACTCACCTTTCCATACCAATCATACTCAGGGGTAAAGTAAAAATTGTATTCATTCCCCTTAACAGGATTGCCGCTACATTTTAATGTCCACCAGTTGTTTAGATGTTCAGGTTGTGTAATAGCATCAAATACCTTTTGTGCACTGGACTTGATATACATATCATGATAAATGGAGTTGGTATTCGCTGTCATGACTTTTGGGTTGATGATGTTTTAGAGGCAATTTATTGCCATTTTAATAAAATCACAAAGTTATGTGTACGAAAGTTAGTCTACCAAAAGTGCGTGACTAGTTTAAGGTGAAGTTCGGAATTTGTTTTATTCCATCTTGAAATACCTTATTCAATTTGAAGTTATTTTCGTCAATTGACATTGGGGTAATAATAATATAACCTTCATTCAAAAGAGTATCATCATGTTCAATGGTAATATCATTCGGATTGCTTTTATATTCAGCGGCCCATACCGTTATACTTTCAGGTTCATGTGCTTTATCGCCAACTACTTTATTAAAAACTACAGACTTAGGATTGTCAAATGATATTCTTCTATCCGATATTTTCACTCCTTTTACTTCTTCTAGTTTGACATCAGGAAATCCTATGGTCAGATAACTATTCTTGTCAATCTTGTCTATAAGGTCTGTAGATATTAGCTGAGTTATCCATCTTGGTATTACTTCGAATGATCTTTCATCATCATCTTCAAAACCTGATAAGGCAATGCCTCTGACACCTAGAAATGCTGCAGTTCGTATTGCTCCAATTGTTCCGGAACCAAACCAACCTGGGCCAATATTGGCTCCACCATTAATACCAGATAGAACAAGATCTGGTTTATCATCAGGAAATAGACCATTTAACCCAATTAGTACACAGTCTGCAGGGTTGCCAGGTGTGGTATATACTGCTATGTTAGTTTCTGCATTATTGTAGCGGCACTTTATTTCAAGGGTAGATTGATGTTTACCAAAAGTAGTGTGGTTTGAGGTTCCAGATCTGTCAAAAGATGATACAATAATCGAAACGCGATTAGCTACACTCTTGACACTTTTTGCCAATGCAAACAACCGATCAATATCTTCAGCACCATCATCATTTGTAATCAGTATGTGATTATATTTCACAGGAGCCTGTGAATAAGAAAAAAATGAGCAAAATAATATTGATACGGTTAATAGAAGTGTTCTCATAATTCAGTGGTTTTGGATAAAGACATTTTAGACTACGCGCAGAGGTAGATTGTTACAGTAATATGTTTTTTTACTACTGAGCTAGGATGCAATTGGCATACCTAATTAAAGAATAGCCTTTTAACGAATATAAGAGCACTTTTTCTACATAGAATGAAATACCATGTTTCATAATGGTACATAGCATTGTCCTGAATTGGAACACTTTATATGGAGTACGAAAGGCTAAGCTGGAATAGTCGGCCTATTCCTCCAGCCTTTTGAATAAGCCATCCAAAATTTCATCATTTTCGTCCAGTAGGTGATCTTTTATAAGGATGTCAGGTATTAGGCCTTCTTCTTTAGTGCTACCATTCACCCTGACAATGCGACCTTTAGAAATTTGAACAGTAACTCCAGTATTGGGAAGGGCGTAGTAATATACAGAGGCATACAAAGTGGGGTATTCGCCAGTTTCCTCACCCACAATGGTTCCAAAACCATAGTCTTGTATCTGGGCTGCAGTTACTGTTGACTGGGAATACGACTGTCTATTTACCAAAACGTAAACTTTTCCTGTAAATCGCTTTTCTCGTGGCTGTGGTTGGCATTCTTCAAACTTATATTCGAAAACTTCACCATCATTGTGAGCTAGTATTTCTTTAGCATAGACTGTGGTAGTGTCACTGCTTTTTCTAGTATGTTCTTTTAAAAGGCTGCTTGTTTTAAGAGTGAATTTAGATGTCCATTTAAATGGTCTATCGGCAAAATAGGAGACTAAATAATCACCAAAAGCATCATCCCCACCAGGATGATTTCTTAGGTCTACTATTAAGTTTTGGCTTTTATGCTTCTTGATCTCAGTAAATGCTGAATCAATGAAATGCTTGTATTTTTCCAGATCACCACCAAAACCTCCAGGTCTGAGGTAAGCTGCGTGATCATAAAACTTCAAAGTCATAGTTGAGTGAAATATTTCATTTCTTTTCATCTCATAGCCATCAATAACATCTACGGCCTGAATCGTATGAGTATTGTTTCTATCACCTGATTTAATCTCTACTTTAAATTCATTTTGTTTGCCAAACACCTGCCAGTAAAACCTTGGGAACGAATACAACTCCAACTTGGCATTTTTGAAGTATATCCGTTCAGCTGAGATCAGCGGATAGATCTTGTTAAGAATTTCTTGTATCGCCAATCCATTAATACTTAAAATTTCAGACCCTACCTTTATCCGTTCATTGTTTGACCAGTTCTTTCTTACCAATGCTTTATCATCTTCAAATGCTATTTCTAAAGGAAATACTGTGCCACCACCATAAGCATATTCACCATAAGACTTTCCTGGGAATGGAATTTCGGTATGGCCGTTATTGGCTTTTGAAATGATTTTTTGAAACAGCGAAGTTGCTTCCAGTAAATTGAAGCTGTCCTTTTTTATTGATTGCTTTACCAGGTTATAGTTTTTGTCAAATGCTTCTTTAGAAGTGTAGGCATATAAGTTGTAATGCGCTTCGTTAAGCGAAGACTTTAAAAAAGCCATATCTTCTAAAATCTGGCTTTTG
>NZ_SMLV01000252.1 GCF_009711525.1 Fulvivirga lutimaris | reverse complement strand
CAGCATATATGCTGATTTGTTTGTGGTATGCAGCAAACTATACATTAAGTGCCATAATTGAGTGGCAAGTATTTAGACCTTATAATGCTGATGCGTTATGGAATGGTCTTTATATGTTTGAGGCCCTCTGCATATTTATTGGACTTATTTTTTTTTATGCCTCCTGGCTTGTAAGATATAAGCTCGTTTTTCAGATTTCTGGACATGTTTTTGGCCTGTCAGTTTATTTTATGACTATGAGTTATCTGTCCTATTATTTCGATTATTTTCTGGATGGGCTTGTGTTTTTTGATGACTGGAAGGAATATATGCTCAACCTATTGAGCTGGGATGCAATGAGGTTTTATGATCAATATATCATTACTGTAGCTATTTTTTATGTGATCAGATATTTTGAGCACACACAGCGTAAAGAGCAGGAAAAGAGTCAGTTGGCACTTAAGAATAAGGAAATGCAGCTCGCCTTACTTAGGTCTCAGATCAACCCACACTTTTTGTTTAACACGCTCAACTCAATTAGCATGTTGATATCTTCAAGTAAGGAAAAGGCAAGAAAGGTAATTACTCAGCTTTCTGACGTATTTAGATATGCCCTTGATTCACATTCTGGTGAGCTTGTAAAACTTGTTCATGAGCTTGAGTTTATTGAAAACTATATAAAAATACAACAAGTGAGGTTTGGGACTCGCCTTAAGTATGTTGTCGAGGTTGAGCCAGAATGTAACAGTCTTGAAGTGCCACCTATGGTACTACAGCCCCTGGTAGAGAATTCGGTAAAATACGGAATTGGACCAAAGGATGATGGAGGGACAATTAAACTTATTATAAAACGTGTTGAAAACGGAATTTACTTTGAGGTAACAGATGACGGGCTGGGGAAAAATGCCGCAAAAGTTTTAGATGGCAAGTCAACCGGTGTCGGTTTAAAGAACAGTAATAGAAGATTGATGAGTATATTTGGACGAAGAGCTGGGCTGAAGATTGATGCCAGAGAAGATGGATATACCGTTAAATTTGTAATTCCTGTTGTAGAAAAATACGAACCAGTGGTTACAAAAGAGGTGGCTGAGCTAATAGAACACTAACCAACTAAACATTTAACAAGCTAAACATGAAAATCAACTGCATTATAATTGATGATGAAAAACTTGCACGCGAACTTTTAATTGAATTTTTAGAACCATATACAGATATTGAAATTGTTGCAGAGTGTTCTAACGGAAAGGATGCCGTTGAAAAAATTAATGAATTGAAACCTCAGTTGATATTTCTTGATGTGCAAATGCCAGGAATGGATGGCTTTGATGTATTAGAGAATATAGATCATCGACCATTTGTAATTTTTACAACCGCTTACGATCAATATGCCATTAAAGCCTTTGATAAAAGTGCTATAGATTATCTGCTAAAACCTCTGGATGAAGAGCGCTTTAAAATTGCCGTACAAAGAGCTTCTGAAAGAATAGGAGCTGAAGAAAACAATGTAGAGGAGTTAATTAGCAGCTTAAAAGGGTCAATAGAAGGTGGAGCTAAATTCTCAACACATTTATTTGTTCAAAAGAGCGAGAAGCTTTTAAATATTGAAGTAAAAGATATTATCCACTTAGAGGCATCTGGAGATTATACAGTGCTTACCACCAAGGCTGATCAATTTTTGAGTTCATCAGGTATCGGGAAGCTCGAAGAGCGTTTGGATCCTGAGGTGTTTATTAGGATTCACAGAAGTTCTATTATCAATCTCAACTTTCTCAAGGAAATTGAAAAGCATTTTAATGGTGGGTTAATCGTTAAAATGGAGAATGGGAAGAGCTTCCCTGTTAGTAGAACCTATGCTAAGCAAATAAGGAAGAAAGTAGTCTAAATCAAACGAGCTTTAATAACCTGCATTTCGTCAGAGGTGCAGGCTACTTCAGTAGACATATATTTCAATATATATTGAATGATGTCTGCATTTAAATCCGAAGAATCAAGCAGTTGAATATTTTCGATAATCAGCTTTTTGTCTTCCACTATGTTATCCTTCATGCCAATATAAGAGGGCAGGCTATTCTCTATATACAATCTCAAAAAGCGAATTTCAAGATTCATTTTATCAAGGTCAACAGCTTTGGTTAGTAGTGCCATTGCCTCTTTTAGATTACTTATTTTAGATATGGGATTCCAGCTGTGTTTAGCGATAAGTGCTTTGGCAGCAGCTTCATAGGCAGTTATAACGGGTGTTGATTGTTTGAAAGCCTCAACTTTAGTATAGTATTGAAAGCATTTTTCCAAATCAAAATCAGTGTAGAATAGTTCTTCACGAATGACGGCAATTGCGCTTTTCTCTTGAGCATTTATATTTGCCAGCCCTGCAATTAAGAAAACAAAAAATAAACAGGCTCTTTTCATTAAATTAAATAAGTAAAGTTTCAACGTTTTTGGTTTGAAAAAGTTGATATCCCGATTAACTTTTTTTGACTTATTTGATAACCACTATAGAAAAGTGGTTTTCCACTTATCAAAATGTATTTTTTGCTGCCATTTTTTATTTGTTAGATTTGCCCGTTATTCAAATAAGATAAACTGACGAAATGCAACAAGTAAATGATTTTCTGGTCTTAATTGACAGTTTTATTGGTAGTGCAATTTGGTTCCCATACGCCCTTTTAGGCGCAGGGCTTTTCTTCACTATTTATTTAAAATTTCCTCAAGTAAGATTCTTCAGACATGCGGTAAGAATTGTGACAGGTAAATTTGATAAAGCAGATCTCCCTGGAGATACTTCTCACTTTCAAGCCTTGGCCACGGCACTTTCAGGAACAGTAGGAACAGGAAATATTGCGGGTGTTGCATTTGCTCTACATTTAGGTGGTCCGGCAGCACTTTTTTGGATGCTGGTAACTGCGGCTTTTGGTATGTGTACTAAATTTGTGGAGGTAGCTTTATCTCATAAATATAGAGAGAAGCTTGATGACGGTACTATGGCTGGAGGACCAATGTACTATATGAAGAATGCTAAGTTTCCATTGAATGGAAAAAATGTTAACCTAAAATGGTTAGCAGCTATATTTGCATTTGCTACAGTTTTATCATCTTTTGGCACGGGTAGTTTGCCACAAATCAATAGTATTTCAAGCTCATTACTAGCCACCTTCGGATTTGATCAAATGATAACGGGAGCTGTATTAGCAGTTTTATTAGGGTTAGTAATCATTGGTGGTATAAAAAGAATTGCAGCCGTTACTTCTAAGCTGGTACCAGCCATGGCTATCATTTACTTTATAGGAGCTTTTGCTGTAATCTTCGCTAATCTGGGAAACATCATCCCTTCATTTATTTCAATTTTCGCTGATATATTTACTGGTTCTGCTGCTACGGGTGGTTTTATTGGAGCCAATATAGCATACGCCTTCAATAGAGGTGTAAATAGAGGTTTATTCTCAAATGAGGCTGGTCAGGGTTCTGCACCTATTGCTCACGCTTCGGCTAAAGCTAATGAGCCATTATCTGAAGGTATGGTGGCCATCCTTGAGCCATTCATTGACACTATCATTATTTGTACTGTTACTGGGCTAGTACTGCTTTCGTCAGGTGCTTGGAATGAAAAACATCAGAACATTTTTGAGTATAATGATATTGAGATTCTATCGAATCAATACTCTGAAAAAAATGAACAGGATTTAAACAAAATCTATAATCACCTTAATGGCAATTCCGCTGAAACAAAATACAATGGTGTATTAAATGTTGAGAATGGTGTGATTACCAATGATGACCTTACATTTTTGCACGCAAGATCATTTGCTGATGATATCATAGTTTATGAAGACGACCTATTAGACACTAAAAAGTTATTCTCAGGTAATGTGACTATTACAAACGGAAGTATATCTGATACTAAGTCATTAAGATTTGAGGGTAAATCGCTAGTTCATTCTGCACCATTGACTGCCATTGCCTTTAACAGAGGTTTTTTTGGTGATTATGGGCAATATATTGTTTCTATCGGACTGTTATTATTTGCGTTTAGTACAGCTATAAGCTGGTCATACTATGGAGACAGAGCGATGACCTTCTTATTTGGAACAAAGTCAGTCATCTATTACAGAATAGTATATGTGGTGGCTTTCTTCTTTGCATCATTTGCTGATACAACCATCATCTGGACGCTGTCAGGTATTACCATTGCTTTAATGACCTTACCTAACTTGATAGGTATTATTTGGCTAAGAAAGGATATGAAAAAGACTATCGGTGAATATGGAGATTTCTTCGAGGAGAATTTCCCTGGTGTTAAGCATCCGAAGTTTAAATAGTATAAAAATCATTTATGTTAAAGGCCTGAATACACATTCAGGCCTTTTTTATTCATTATCAAATTTCACTGTAACACGCGCTGTGCTTTTAACTTTGTTGCCATTCTGTTCAGCTGGCAGCCACTCTGGACCTTCCTTAATTAACCTTATAGCCTCCTGATCATAATAATCACTCAAGCTTCTTTTAATTTCAAAATTGGTAAGCTGTCCATTTTCCAGAATATCAAATTTAACGGCTACTTTACCCTTTACTTGTTGAGCAGAATCATATTTGGTGTTTTCTCTCAAATAGTCTTTGTAGTCTGACATTGAAATAGAAGGTCTGGAATTATTCCAGGTATTGATTGAGTTATCTACTGCTGTAGATGAAGTGCCGTAGCCAACCACCACCACTTCGCTTAGCTGGCTTACGTCACTACCCATTTGAACATCTATTTGAGACCTGTCACCTATTTCCACTTCTTTAGTAGCAAGACCTATAAAGCTTATAACCAGAGCATCTTTTTCAGAAGCTTCAATATCATCAATTTTAAAACGGCCATCAATACCTGTAACTGCTCCCTTTGTGGTGCCTTTAACCACTACATTGACGCCTGGTAATGGCTGACCATCTTCAATGGAGGTTACTTTACCACTGATAGTGGAAGTAGATGGAGGAGCTGTCATCGCCAGACCAGCGGCACTTGGGGCTTCATCCCGAGCAGCACTTCTTGCAACGGATTTCTTTCTTGCTTCTATTGGTCTTGCTGTCTCTTCCTTTGTGCTTTCAACAGTTACTAGCTCTTCGGATATGAATTCTTCAGCAACGACTTCATCATCAGCCACATCAATTTCAGCTATTTCCATAGATTCTGACTTAACTTCTTTTTCATCAGCTATGATAGCGTTATCTGCAATTAGCTGATCACTTTCAATATTTGAATCTGTATTTTCAATCTCTTTGGATCGTGTTTCGACCACCTTTTCTTCAGGAGGTTGGTTTTTTTCAATTGCTGGCTCAGGTACACTTTCAGCTTCAGTATCATCAATTTCTTTCTCCAAACTAAGTTCTTCCTCAAAGGATTCTTCAGGAGTTTGAACAGGTTCATTCTGTGCTATTTGTGGCTTATTAGTATCCTTAGCAATATCATGTACCAAATAAGTACTTAACGCTAATAAAAGTATTGATGCGGCAATTTTAATGTAGAAGAATATATTATCATTTTTCTCTTTCGAGATCCGCTCTTCTAACTGCGTGTTTATTTTATTAAGATCATTGAGTAAGTCACCCTCATAACGATCAAAACCCTCCATGGCTTCATTTTCAAAAGATGAATTCAGCATAAGTCTTTCGATTTGATGCTGCTCATCTTCAGATAACAAGCCTTTATAGTACTTGTCTATAAGTTCTGGTGTCAGTTGATCGATATGTTTCTTGTCTTTACTCACTTGTACTTTCCATACAGATTTTCAAATTTCGCTTTCCATTTTGGATGTAGCTTTTCACTTTCTTTAAATCAAACCCAGTTTTATCTGCAATATGCAGGTACGGTTTTTTCTGAAGGTAGAACAGTTCAACACATTGTTTCTGTTCATTTTGCAATTTTTCTATACAATTTTCAAGTTTTTGCAGGTCATCTTCTAACTCGCCTTCATCTTCATGATGCAGCAATAGGTTAGATTCCATAATATCAGGATCAAATTCTACTGATCCGGACTTTGATTTTTGAGAACGAATGGTCATCAGGCAATGATTTTTAGCCAAAACATATAGCCAACTTTTAAAATTTTGAATTTCATGCTTTTTAACCGCATCAATTAGCTTCTCAAAAACCTGCATCACAGCATCCTGACTTTCTTCTTTGTCTTTAAGGTACTTTAGGCATAAACCATATACCAAATGCATATATGGCTTATATAGCTTCCCTAAAACCTCGAGGTTGCCATTTTTCTTATAGGACGATATGAGCTCTTCTTCTGTAATACTTTAACGGGTTATTGGACTAAACTAAAATATTTTTCTAAGCATTTATGGAATTTCTGTAGGCAGTGCATCCTATCAATAAAGTTCAACTTAAATATAAATGCCATGAAAAATAAAATGATGCTTTGCTTAATGTTAATGAGCTTCATATATAATGATGCTATTAGCCAAATAAGAATTTCCGGAAAAGTCACTTCTATCAATGAGGGAAGTCCGCTACCGGGTGTAAATGTAGTTGTAAAGGGAACCACCATTGGTACTGTCACTGATATTAATGGAGAATTTACCATAGAGGCTCCTAATTCCAAATCAATCCTTGTTTTTAGTTTTATAGGGTTAGCAACAGAAGAAATTAAAGTTGGTAATCGCAAAATCATCGATGTACAAATGGCTTCAGACGTCCGACAACTTAGTGAAGTTGTAACCACCGGTTATGGAAAGGGCAGAAGAAGTGAGAAAAAGGCAGCAGCTGAATACGAGATGGCAGATGTTGATGAGTCATATATGGTAAGACCGTCAGGTATAGCCAATACTTCTTATCCTCAATCTCCGGTTGAATCAAATAATGAAGACTACGCTAAAATTTCTGAAAACGGATTTAAGAACCCTTTTGCTGATCCATTGTCAACTTTTTCTATAGACGTAGATGCGGCATCATACAGCAATGTAAGACGCTTTTTGAATCATGGTCAAATGCCACCGAAAGATGCGGTGAGAATTGAGGAAATGGTCAATTACTTCAACTATGATTATGCACAACCTAAAGGTGACGACCCATTTTCTATTAACACAGAATTAGCATCAAGTCCATGGAATAAGGACCATAAGCTTGTACACATTGGCCTTCAGGGTAAAGATATTTCAATGGATAATTTACCTCCCTCTAACCTCGTGTTTTTGTTAGACGTGTCTGGTTCAATGAGTAATGCTAACAAATTGCCTTTGCTTAAATCTGCTTTTAGATTATTGATTGATAAGCTTAGACCACAGGATAAGGTAGCTATTGTGGTGTATGCTGGTGCTGCCGGGGAGGTGCTTCCTTCAACAAGCGCTTCAGAAAAGGATAAAATTTTGGATGCCTTGGATAATTTGAGTGCTGGAGGATCAACCGCTGGTGGAGCAGGTATAAACCTGGCATACAAAATTGCCAAACAGAATTTTGTTAAAAATGGAAATAACCGTGTGATTCTTGCCACCGATGGTGACTTTAATGTAGGTGCGTCAAGCAATGAGTCAATGGAGGAACTGATAGAGCAGAAAAGAGAAGAGGGTGTATTCTTAACTGTTTTGGGATTTGGGATGGGGAACTATAAAGACTCAAAAATGGAAATATTAGCAGATAAGGGTAATGGTAACTATGCCTATATTGATAATATTTTAGAAGCTCAGAAAGTATTGGTTCATGAGTTTGGCGGAACGCTATTCACAATAGCCAAGGATGTTAAAATTCAGGTAGAATTTAATCCTGCTAAAGTTCAGGCTTATAGATTGGTGGGGTATGAAAACAGAATTTTAGCTCCTGAAGATTTTAATAATGATAAGAAGGATGCCGGAGAACTAGGAGCTGGTCATACTGTTACGGCTTTATATGAAATAATTCCAGTTGGGGTGAAGAGTCAGTTTACTGTTGATGATCTTAAATATCAAAAAACAAAAATCACTGATGGTGCGATCAACTCATCAGAGTTGATGACAGTAAAATTGAGATACAAAGCTCCTGATGGTGATAAGAGCAAGTTGATTGTCAAGACCATTGAAGATTCTAAAAAGTCAATTGATAATACTTCGGATAATTTCAGATGGTCAGCAGCGGTAGCAGCATTTGGGATGCTGTTGAGGGACTCTGACTTTAAAGGAGATTTAAACTATGCTGATATTTATGATTTGGCGAAGTCTGCCAGAGGTAAAGATGAGCAAGGATATAGAGCAGAGTTTATAAGAATGGTGGAGAGCTGTAGGTTGATGGCGAGGAAATAAAATTAATTATAAAATGGGCTGATCTAAGAATATGGATCAGTCCATTTATGTTATTGTTAGGTGTCTACATATCGAATAAAGTCTTGTAGTCATCAGGACTAATCTCATAAGTTTTCCATCCGTTCTTTTTAATGATATTATCAATTTCAGAGCTTGTAGTCAGATAAAGAACACTTAAGTATTGTTTTTCTTCCCCTAATAGTGGAATCAAAATCAATTTTTTATCACTAATAAGCGAAAATTCTTCTGGTGTCATTTTTT
>NZ_SMLV01000423.1:32791-48478 GCF_009711525.1 Fulvivirga lutimaris | reverse complement strand
CAACAACTCAACAATTGGTCAACATATCAGGCACACTCTGGAATTTTTCACTTGCCTAATGCATAATTGTGAAAATGGAGTTGTCAACTATGATAAGCGTGATCACGATAAATTAATAGAATCTGATAGAGACCTTGCCCTAACTGTAATTGATGATATCAATTCATTTTTGGATAAATCTGAAGCTGATACCGAGCTGATACTTGAAGTTAACTATAGCTTTTCAGATGACATTTTGACCAAAATAAAGACAAGCCTTTCAAGAGAATTAGCCTATAATATTGAACATGCAATACATCACATGGCCATTATTAAAATTGGCTTAAAAGAAATCGCCAGTTATATCTCAGTACCAAGTCATTTTGGGGTGGCTGTTTCAACTATAAAATACCAGCAACAGACACCTTCGGCTTGATAAGCTGTTGAATAATGAGCCTTTTTGATAGAATTTGGAGAAGTAACTTTCTCATCAGGTTCAGAAGTTGGGAATACTGGCCTTTTCTTGCTGTTTATTGGCCTGTCTTTATCTATTGGTTATGGCTGTCTTTAAGGGCCAGATCTTTATTTTACTTTACTGCTTCAAATCCAGGTATTGAAAACGGTGGTATGCTTGGAGAATCAAAAATTAAAATTTTAGATGAAATTGATGACTCCCTAATTCCCAAAACCATATACATCAAAAAGGATGCTCCAATAAAAGAAGTCGCTCTACAAGTTCAAGAGTCATTCAAAAAATACCCCATTATATGCAAGCCTGATGTTGGAGAGAGAGGTTGGAAAGTAGAGAAAATAAAGAGTGACAAAGAGTTAGAGGTATATAACCAAAATATTGCTGTTGATTATATAATTCAGGAATTTCTAACTGAGCCTATGGAGATGGGTGTTTTCTATTATCGCTACCCTAGTGAGTCTAAAGGTATAGTTAGCTCCGTTGTAATTAAGGAAATGCTTACACTGGTGGGTAATGGAAAATCATCTATTGAAGAGCTTATTTTAGCTAATGATAGAGCAAAATTGCAATGGAATACTTTAAAAGTCAGATATCAGAATCAGCTAAATAATATCTTAGAGCAAGACCAGAAGATGGAACTAGTGGCCATCGGAAACCACTCAAGGGGCACTAAATTTTTAAGCGGAAATCATTTAATCAATCAAAAACTTATTGATGCCTTTGATCAAATTAGTAAACAACTCAAAGGCTTCTATTTTGGAAGATTTGATATCAAAGTACAATCTGTTGATGATCTTTATGATGGCAAAATAAAAATCATGGAGTTAAATGGCGCGGGATCAGAACCAGCACACATTTATCATCCCGGCAGTTCATTATGGAGTGCATATAAGGCAATCTTTCATCATTGGAAGGTATTGTTTAAAATAAGTGTCGCTAATCATAAACTAGGAGTGCCATATTTATCCTTTAAAGAAGGTCTAGCCACATATAAGAAAATCTCATCAGAGGGCAAATTATGATAATTTTTGCAATAGCATTCATATTCAGCTTTCTAGGATCGATTCCTCCAGGTTCTATTAATATAAGTATTATTCAGCTTTCTGTTGAAGGTAGAATGGCCGCTGCTCTACGCTTTGCGCTTGCCGCTGCTTTAATAGAATATCCTTATGTAATTATTGCAATCGAGTTTGAAGATTGGCTGACCTCTACGCCTGTGATAATGAACAACATAAGATTGATCTCTGCAGTAGTAATGCTAACTCTAGGTGCAGTTAATCTTAAAGTATATTTTAGACCTACCAAAAATAAAACCTTTGAAAAACTTCAATCGAGTGGGTTTAGAAAGGGCTTGATCATCAGCATTCTAAATCCGTTGGCTATCCCATTCTGGATTGGGATTACGGCATATTTAAAAAATCAGCACTGGCTTAAAATAACTAACTGGGGAGATAAACTGGTTTATGCTACAGGAGTCTCAATTGGTACATTTACACTATTGGCACTCTTTACCTTTTTAGGTAAACGAATAAAACTTAAAATATCCTCAAAAGGACTAGCTCAGTTAATACCGGCTATTATTTTTATCCTTTTAGGGCTCTACGCCTTACTAAAACTGGACTACTGATTTAGCCCATCAACTTTTACGGATTCAGGTCGTTCAGTGATTATTACCACTTTACCACTTATTTTTTCAAGCATAGGTTTTAAAATAAGCTCTGCATTATCTCTGGTTCTTTCCAAAATGCCAGAATTTAAGGCAGCTTCTCTTATTTCACTTTCTGCACTTTTATAAGCATCTTGAATAAACTCCTTTTTATCTATCATAGGGTTAGTCTCCAAAGAATAGATTTTTGATTTTTCCATATCAAGCTTGTAATAGCACAACTCTGGCTTCGGCAGATTGATAAAAATGGTATCATTGCTTTGCTGCACATCCTTTGCTTTTATCTTGGTCAGATCAATACAGCCAGTAGCCTCACCTACACTAATAATCGCTATTTTGCTATCAGGCCCAAGCTTAAAAAACCTCAAGTACTCTTTGCTTATTTTCTTCACCTCAGTAATCTCTTTGAAATTATATTTGACCAATTCCAGCTTGCCCAAATCTTCAATTTCTTGAACTAAAGTCTGATGATTGTAGATAACCTGCTCCTCTTTAACATCATCTTTTTGTATGTAAACCCAAAGCAGTGCCGCTATTGCTATTAGCCATGGAAGTGCTCTTAATAGTTGACTAATTGTTTTCATAAAATGATCGATATATCTCTAAATTAGGGATTTATCATAGTTTAAATTACGACACGTTGGTATCTTTCAAAAAAAATCGATATGTGGCAGATTTGGATAGATACTGGAGGCACTTTTACAGATTGCATAGCCTTTACTCCAAACAATGAGAAGAAAAGATTAAAGATACTTAGCAATGGTGTGCTTAAGGGTAGAGTAGTCAAACAAGTTTCTAAAGCTCAATTTAGAGTTGAGTTTAACTGGCCCATTGACACCGACATATTTAATGGATATCAGTTCAATATTTTAAATAATAACTCTTCTCAGCAAGTTGAATCAATAGATTTTGACAAGAGACTTATCACTCTTCAAAGTAGGTTCGAACAAACTCTAAATGCAGATCACACTTACGATTTTGAGATAACTGCAAATGAAGAAGTCCCAGTTCTGGCATGCAGGTTAGCTACCAAAACTAGGTTAAAAGACAGTCTTCCTTCAATCGACCTAAGACTTGGAACAACCAAAGGCACTAACGCTCTATTAGAACGAAAAGGAGCCAAAGTGGCTTTCCTTGTTACCAAAGGCTTTAAAGATTTGGTTAAAATTGGAACGCAACAGCGCCCAAACATCTTCGAACTTAACATACAAACGCCTCCTGAGCTTTATGAGCAAGTCATAGAAATAGACGAGCGAATAGCTAGTGATGGAACAGTACTTCAACCATTGAATTTAGATTCACTTAAGGAGCAGATTAATGGCTTAATCAAGGAGAACTATTCAGTAGCCATTGCCTTGCTCAATAGCTATAAAAACAACAGCCATGAATTAGAATTGAGCAAATTCTTGTCAAAAAGTGGAATAAAAAACATCAGTTGTTCTTCAGAGCTTTCATCGGCAATCAAAATACTTCCAAGAGCAGAAACAGCTATTGTTAATGCATATTTAGACCCTATTATGTCTAAATATATCAATGGAATAGCATTGAAATTAGCCCAATCTAATCTCAGGGTGATGTCCAGTGGTGGAGCGGTAATCCCAAGTAATAATTTTTATCCCAAAGACTGTCTACTTAGTGGCCCTGCTGGTGGTATTATCGGAGCTGCCGATATTGCCAATAAGTCAGATGTTAATGAGATAGTGACTTTTGACATGGGTGGCACAAGTACAGATGTGGCTGTCTATAAAAATGGGGTAAATTATGTATATGAGACAAAAGTTGGGGATGCCACCATACAAAGTCCTGCTATAGATATTTCAACAATTGCGGCAGGTGGTGGGTCAATTTGCAGCTATGAAAATGGAATGCTAACAGTAGGTCCGCATAGCGCTGGAGCACATCCTGGCCCGGCTTGCTATGGAAACAATGGCCCGTTGACAATAACGGATATTAACCTGCTTGCAGGAAGAATCTCTGAACACAATTTCTCAATTCCTCTAGACAGATCAAAATCAGAGGAAGTGCTTCAACTTTTACTGGATAAGATTAACGAACATTCCAAAACAAAAACCACCGTTACACAGCTTATAAATTCCTTCCTTAAAATAGCGAATGAGAAGATGGCTGAGGCTATTAGAAAAGTATCCATGAAGAAGGGTTACAATATAAGTGCAATGGCTTTAGTCTCATTTGGTGGCGCTGGTGGTCAACATGCCTGCGATCTAGCCGAGACACTGAATATTAAAAAAGTAATCATTCCCTATGATGCTGGACTATTGAGTGCATACGGAATAGGTGTAGCTGATATTGATATAATTGAACAACAACAGGTTCTTGAGGAATTTGAACTATTCAAATTCAACATAGAAACAGCATTTATAGATTTAAAAGAAAACGCATGCCAGCGATTTATCAGCCAAGGCTTTGACAGACAGCTAGTCACTCTTAAACACAGATTTTGCCACCTAAGATTAAAAGGTCAAGAAACCACAATCGAAGTAGAGTTCGAAAATATTGAACAGGTTGTCAAAAACTTTAAACAAGCCTATATCAGCCTTTATGGTCAGTGGATTTACAATAGATCAATAGAAATAGAATCTATAAAATTAGTTGCCTCAGTTGTCAGGGGAAAAGACACGTCCTCTCATCAGCTTGCTTCACAATATTCTCCTGCACATCAATCAACTCAAAATGGACTAATTGAGGATTCTTATCAAGAAGTTCCTGTCTTTGAATGGGAACAATTAAAAACAGGGGCAAAAATTATAGGACCTGCTGTCATTTCAAGTCAAAATTGCACGGTCTCTCTTAAAAACAATTGGACTTTCAATTTAGATAATAATGAAAATGCCATAATTCAACGTCAATCTCAAACAAGGACAGAGAATCAAAGTTTTTCGGCTGCAGCTGAATTGGCACTATATCAAAATCGTTTTGCAGCTGTTGTTGAGCAAATGGGAGCTATACTTGAAAGAACTTCCTTTTCGGTTAATGTAAAGGAACGTTTAGACTTTTCTTGTGCCCTTTTAGATGCAAATGGTGAATTAATAGTTAATGCTCCTCACATACCCGTTCATTTGGGTAGTTTAGGCGTCTGTGTTAGGGAGGTGGTATCAAAAATTCCGCTCAATAATGGCGATGTTGCCATTACTAATCATCCTGCTTATGGCGGCTCGCACTTGCCGGATGTAACACTAATTAGTCCAATATATTTTGATAATCAGCTCGTTGGTTATGTTGCCAACCGAGCTCATCATGCAGAAATAGGTGGAAAAACTCCAGGCTCTATGCCAACTGATGCCACGAATCTAAAGGAAGAAGGGGTAATAATAGAACCCACATTATTGATTAAAGAAGGGGCAAGCAATTTTCAAGCAATTGAAAACCTGTTTCAAAATGCTGATTACCCAACCCGATCATTACAAGAAAATATTGCTGATCTGTATGGTGCCTTAGCTTCTATTAATTGCGGTATTGAAGGAATTAAAAATTTGTGCTCAGCCCATGGGTTTGAAGTTGTAAAAACTCAAATGTCAGCGTTGAAAGTTAATGCCAGCAACTTGCTGACCCATAAGCTCAAATCAATGGCTATAGTTAACCAAAGTGCGGAAGAATACCTGGATGATGGTTCAAAATTGAAGGTTAGAATTAATCATGAGAATGAAATTCTCACCTTTGATTTTAATGGTACCTCTGAAGTTCATAAAAATAATTTAAACGCCAATTGCTCAATAGTTCAGAGCGTGATTTTATATGTATTGAGGTTACTTGTTGATGATGATATTCCTTTAAATGAGGGACTGATGCAGAACGTAAATATTATTTTACCTACTTGCCTACTTAATCCAGACTTCACTAAAACAGCACTTCCTGCAGTAGTTGGTGGCAATACCGAAGTAAGCCAGCGTCTAACCGATACACTATTAAAATGCTTAGACCTAGCCGCCTGCAGTCAGGGAACAATGAATAATTTATTATTTGGCAACTCTAAATTCGGCTATTATGAAACCATCTGTGGTGGAACCGGAGCGGGGCAAGACTTCGATGGTCATGATGCTATTCACCAGCATATGACCAATACAAAAATTACAGATCCCGAAATATTAGAATTCCGCTACCCAATTAGACTTGATAATTTCTCAGTGAGAAAAAACTCTGGCGGAAATGGGCAGTTTAAAGGCGGAGATGGCATTTCAAGAACTTTCACATTTCTTGATAACCTCACCCTTACAGTTCTTACCCAGCATAGAACTGAAAGCCCATACGGACTTAAAGGAGGAGGTAGTGGTAAAACAGGTAGGCAATTTGTAGTTAAAAAAAATGCTACAAAAGTTGACTTAAACTATGCTGATCAGGTGAATGTGCAACACGGAGATCAATTTACTATTGAAACACCGGGTGGTGGTGGCTATGGATCAGCCGATTAATTCTACTTTTGACTTACTCACATTTAATTTCATTACTCTGCCGCAAGGCACAGCCAAATTGTGTGGTTCATGACCAATTGGTATATTGAACGCAACAGGGTAATTAAACTCAGATGTATGATGCAAAACTATCTGCTCTAATGTTTGACCAAAAGGAATATTGGTATCTTTTTGCTGAGAAAAATCTCCAACGATTAAGCCTTTAAGTTTAGATAACTTATTGGCTCTTTTAAGTTGATTAAACATTCTGTCAATCTTATAAAGGTACTCATCAATTTCCTCTACAAACAGGATCTTTCCATTCGTACTAATCTCTGATTTTGTTCCTAAACAATCTGTAAGCAAAGACAAATTGCCACCAATAATTTCTGCTGAAGCATCTCCTAAAATATTATCAGCATGAACAGGTAATTGATATTCTACTTTATTATTAAACAATAGCTCCTTTAGTGAATCAAGCGATTCTTCAGTACCCATATAATCAAACTGAACAGGCATTAGACCATGAATACTTTGTATACCAATATTATTTAACTGAATGTGTAAGGCTGTTATGTCACTAAACCCAACAATCCATTTGGGGGTATTTAGAAGGTTATCAAAATTCAATAGATCCAAAATTCTGGACATGCCATAACCACCTCTGGAGCAAAAGATTGCTTTTATATCAGGATTGTTTATAGCAATTTGAAGATCACTCAACCTTTGTTCATCTGTTCCTGCAAAATATCCAAAACGGTCATATACATGACTGCCCAAATCAACTTGCAATCCCCAGGCTTCAAAGATATCAATGGCCTCTTTAATTTGAGTTTCCTGAATTGTTCTTGATGGAGAGACTATGCAGATCTTATCTCCGAATTTAAGTGATGGTGGTTGAATCATAGACTTAAAGTAACAAAAAAAGGCCTTCCTAACGGAAGACCTTTTGATTGAATTTCTTATTTATATTTAATTGGATGCTGGAGGAGTAATTCCCATTTTCTTTAGCACCAAGTCAGAGATATCAAATTTTACATCTGAGTAAAGAACAACGTCAATTCCACCAACATTGCCATTCAAAATGTGTGTATAACCATTTTCTTTGGCGACAGCTTCAATATTTGTTCCAACTTTAGCATATAAAGGTTCCATCAAGGTTCCTTGCTTCTTCTGCATTGAAGTCTGTGCGTCTTGCTGGAACTTCTGGATTCTTTGCTCCAATTGTTGTAATTCCGTTTCCTTTTCACTTCTTACAGCATCTACCATAGTTGCTGCACCTTGCTGGTAAGCCTGCAATTTTTGCTGATATTCCTGATACTTTGCTTGCAACTGGTTTTGTAACTGAGTGTTGTGAGCCTGTAGCTCAGATTCAACTTGTTTTGCTTCTGGCATTTGACTCAATATATAGTCAACATCAGCATAACCAATTTTCATCGCAGTTTGTGCCTGCGCAAAGCCTCCTATGAATAAAAAGGCCACCATAACTAATAACAATCTGTTTTTCATCGTCTTTATTTTATAATCTGTAATACTATTTAATAACATCATTTGGATCCCCTAGACCCAACTCATCAAGAACATAATCGGTATAATCATGACGCGGATCTGTATAAATCATTACCAAATCACCTGATTTGTCAAACATTATTGCCAACCTCTGCTCCTTGCACACGCGTTCAACCGCATCAAACACCTGATCCTGAACTGGTTTTATAAGTTCCTTCTTCTTTAAAAAGAACAGGCCTTCAAAACCAAATATCTTTTTTTGATATTCCTTTAACTCAGTTTCTTTAGTAGCGATCTCGTCTAGTCGCTCCTTTTTCATATCAGCGGTCAAAAGTACCTCTTCAGCCTGAAGTTCACTGTACATAGACTTGATTTTTCGTGCCATTTCCTGAATTTCTTCTTGCCAGCCCAATGAAAGCTGATCTATTTCAGCTTGCGCTTCTTTATACTCTGGCATTTTACTTAGCACATAATCAGTATCTACATAACCGAACTTTTGACTATAGCCTATGCTAAACGAAAATAATGCCAGAAATAAAATGACAAGCTTTTTCATGGTTATCTAATTTGTTGTCCAATGGTGAAATGGAACTGTGCTCCACTCTTCTCAGTCCTTCCAGGTAAGGTATCAAATCCATACCCCCAGTTGATACCAATTAGACCAAATGCAGGCATAAATATTCTCGCTCCAAACCCGGCAGATCGATAAACATCAAACGGATTAAACTGCTCAAAATTGCCCCAGTTGTTTCCACCTTCAGCAAACACAAAGCCATAGATTGTAGCTGCCTGCCCAGTAGTTACTGGATATCGCAATTCAGCAACAAATTTGTTATATGCAATACCTCCTCTAAGTTGTCCATTGGTAACTGCCGTAGCTCCGAGTCCAAAATTTGGAGGAGTAATGGCATTATTATCATATCCACGCAGACCTATCACATCATTTCCAAGAAGGAAATTCTGACCAGCCAAACCATCTCCACCAAGATTGAATCTTTCAAATGGACCTATTCCCAAATTTTTAGAATAAGAACCAATGAATCCGAAATGAGCTCTAGTTTCTAAAACAAGTTTCCCAACTAATGGAGTATAATAACTTGCGTCAAACATCCACTTGTGATACTCTAGCAACTTATATCTTTCAGCATTTTCTCTATCCCTAATCTCATCCTGTACCCTGTTTTCAAAATCAGAGGGTGAACGTTCACTAAGTGCAGGTTGACCTTCAATGATAAACTCATTGTCAACAGCCGCTCTTGCATCTTCTATTTCGGCACCGTCCAACTTCCAGAAATCTTCTTCTTTGAGAGCTGAGAATGGAGGTGTTAATGCTACACTTAAGGAAATTGAGGATCCTCTGGTAGGATACATCGGGCTATCAATACTATTTCTTGATAATGTAGAGTTAAATACAAAACTGTTTGAATTACCATTGGCATAACCAAGACCTCCACCCAAATAGTTATCAAGTGAATATACTAAGTAAGAGAATGAATTTGTCAGGGTAAAATAATTATCAGGCCACTCTAACCTTCTTCCTAAACCAACTGTTATACTTTTTACCTTTAAAGAAGCATCATAAGATGTGAACGATGGGAACACATCATTTACGCCATCACCATCTGAATCAGTTCCAAATCTTGATCTTTGAACAGAATAACTAAAACTGATTGAGAAAGAATTAGGCTTTCGTCCACCTAACCATGGTTCTGTAAATGATAGAGAATAACTCTGGAACTGACGACCGTTTGCCTGAGCTCTAATTGATAACCGTTGTCCGTCCCCAACAGGTATCGGAGTAAACTTGCCTTTAAGCATATTTCTAACAGAGAAATTGTTTAAGCTAAGGCCCAATGTTCCAACAAAACCAAAAGATCCACCCCAACCACCTGATAGTTCAATCTGGTCATTTGATCTTTCAACAAGTTCCCACTCAATATCCACAGTTCCGTCTGCTGGATTTGGCATTGGAGTAGGATTGATTTGTTGTGGATCAAAATAACCTAGCTGAGAAAGTCTCTGCTGCGTTCTAATAATATCGGATCTACTAAATTTCTCACCAGGAATGGTCTGAAGTTCTCTTCTAATAACATGATCACGCGTTCTTTCATTACCAGATATAATCACGTTTTTGATTGTTGCCTGTTCTCCTTCATAGATTCTCATTTCAACATCAATCGAATCCCCTTCAACGGCCACTTCAATAGGTTGAACTCTAAAGAACAAGTATCCATCATCCATGTAAAGGCCACTAATGTCCGGTCCTTTAGGGTTAAAGGTTAATTTTTTATCAATCAGCTCCTTATTGTAAACATCACCTTTCTCGATTGCTAAAATTTTATCTAAGGTCTCACTCTTATGTACATAATTACCCGTCCAGGTAATATCTCTGAAATAATATTTTCTTCCTTCATCAACCTTTAAAGCTATGTCGATATAACGCTCGTTGAAGTCATAAACCGAATCAACAACAATTTCAGCATCTCTATAACCTTTGGAGTTGTAGAAATCTATAACACTTAATTTATCGGTCTCATATTCTGACTTCACAAACTTGGTTGACTTGAAAAAATTAAGTTTAACGTTATCGTTAATGAAAGCCTTTAATTCCTTACCACTAACATCATAGGTTGAGTCAAAAAACTCAACAACTTTCTTGGGTTTAAACCCGAATACTAATTCAGCTGCTCTTCTGAACAATGAAATTCTAATGTTTTCATTAGTTGATTTCATTTTAGACTTTAGCTTATTATCACTTATGTTTTCGTTTCCTACAAAATGGATTTTATTGATTTTAACCTTAGCCTTAGGATTAACTACAATCTTCAGTTTCACACCATCTGTATTCAAAGTATCTTCCTGCTGAACAATTTTCACATCAGCGTTTAAAAAGCCTTTCTCTATATAGTGGTTTTTTACAGTGATCTCAGTGTTTCTGATGATTGCGTCAGACAGAATTCTACCTCTGATAAGATTTAAGTCCTCTCTAATTTGCGATTCTTGTGCTCTCTTAACTCCTTCAAATGTAAAACCGGTTAATCGAGGACGCTCTGATAACTCAATGTTTAAATAGATTTTTTCATCTTCTATTTTATCAATTGTGATAGAAACATCACCAACTAAACCATGCTTCCAAAGTTTCTTAATTGCACCGCTTATTTCATCACCAGGAATATTGACATCATCTCCTATTTTTAGTCCAGAAAGGGATATAAGTGCATTTTTATCCAATACCTTCAAACCGGTAACTTCTATTCCGGCTATAACATATTGTTGAGGGTTAGAATAATTCAGCCCACTCTGTTCTTCTTCCTGAGTATTTCTTCTTCTAAACTGACCATTAACATCAATTACGAATAGACACAATACCAACAAAAACAATACTTTTTTCATCAATCAAGAATTCACTTGTTCACTAATTCTACCAAACCTTCTTTCTCTATTTTGATAAGATTCAATTGCTTGATGCAAATCAACCTTTCTAAAGTCAGGCCATAATTTTGGTGTAATGTAAATTTCTGTGTAGGCGAGTTGCCACATCAAAAAGTTACTCACACGCATTTCACCACTTGTCCTGATCAGTAATTCTGGGTCAGGAATATCTTTTGACATGAGGAATGAACGGAAAATATCGCTATCTATTTCCTCAGGTTTAATTTCATTTTTCACAGCAGCAGCCGCAATTCGTTTTACAGCATCAACAATTTCCCATCTGCCGCTATAGCTCAGTGCCAATGTTAATGTCAACCCTGTGTTTGCCTTTGTCTGATCCATTGCTTCCTGCAACTCATTCTGACAATTGTTAGGTAAAGTACTTAATTCACCAATTGCATTGAGTTTAACATTGTTCTTCTGCAGCGTTTTTATCTCATTTTTTATAGTATGCACAAGCAACTGCATAAGTCCTTTAACCTCCGTCTGTGGTCGGGACCAGTTTTCAGTTGAAAACGCATATAATGTTAAATATTGAACTCCAAGTTCTGCACAACCCTCAGTAACATCACGGACTGCACTAATGGCATTTTTATGACCAAAAATACGTGCCGCTCCTTTACTTTTTGCCCATCTTCCATTGCCATCCATTATTACGGCAATATGCTTAGGCAAGTTGTTAGAATCTATATGTATATCTTCAATATTCACAAGGGTGCAAAATTAACCTTTTTAAGGTAAAAAAAGGCATAGAAAGTAATTTCTATCGTCTGTAATTTTTCTTATATGGGCTCGTAGGACAAGGGATTGTATAAAACGAATAGGTCATGGATAGTCCAATGAAAAAATAATGATCATTATCAAAGCGGTTACCGTATTGGTAATCTTTAATAACTATATCACCAGGGCCAACATTATCTAAATAATCAAAAAATGTCTTCCTAGCTCCAAACTCCAAACCCATATACCATTTTGGATTAAGCACATACTTAAATCCTAGCCCAAAGGGTATTGAAGGTTGAATGTTGGAATACTCTTCTGGCTTGTCACCCATGCCGCTAACCCCAAATATTGCAAGTCCTCCAAAAAGGTAAGGGGTCCACCTAATTATGGAATTTTCTTGTCGCCAGTTTAAGAAGTGGTACTCAAAGACAGTGGAAGCCTCAAATATGAATATATTAAAACTGGCATCCCTCAATTCACCAAATGCATCTATAGTTGTCTGAGCATCACTACCGCTTAGCTTTCCGGCAGTTAAACCTACTCTAAAGCTAACCTCCTTATTAAGGTTTGTTCTAAAAAATGCAGTTGCTCCCGGCTGAATAGACTTTAAACTAACACCTCGGGACAGATCTCCAATATACTTAAATCCACCAATTCCAAAACCCACCTCGGTCTCTTGACTAAAGGCAGAAGTGATTTGTAAGAACATTAATAAAAGCAAAAAAGGAAAACCAAACAATGACCTTCCTTCTAAGTTGTTTCTATTTTGACTAAATATCATCTAAACTTGGCTCTAGTGAAGGTAGCACCAATAATATACGCTACTCTAATGGTGGTAACGAAATAAACATCATTATCGTCTTTACCTCCTCTATAATTATACTGACCTTCATTACCAAAACCATCATAAATCCCATCTCCATTCCTATCACCTGCTGCCGCATTAATAAGCTCAAAATTTCTTGGACTACCACTTTCTGCGGAATTTGCCTCTCCACTTCTATCCGCGAGATATCTTGCCAAATCACTATTTAATTTACTCGGATCAACATAATTCTGACTAACATCATCCAAATAATCGGTAAACGTATACCTAATTCCAAATTCTATAGAAAGATCAAACACCTGATTTAACCTGTATCTTCCACCTATACCAAAAGGGATGGCCAATTGTATTTGCTTGTAGGGTTTAATTCCTGAATTTACGTCAGCAGCATCTAAAGTTGAATATTGACCTTCCGTACCCAAAGGTTCTAGGTCTACCCATGTTCCTGCTTCTGGCAACCCACTATCTTCTCCAACATAAGCTTGGGGATTATGATGGAATGCCGTCAACCCAATGTATGCATATGGTGTAAATTGGACTCTACTTATGTACGAAGCCTCATTCTTAAACAAGTCAAAAACTGCGACTACTGTTAGTTCCTTGATTCTATTTCTAAATTGAAGGTTTCTTACATATCTGTATCTTGCATTAGCATCAGCAGGGTCTGCTGAGTCAAAATCATCACCTCTTAAAGTTCCATATAAAAACGATGCTTTGAGCGTATATCTAGGTCCAAATCTATGAGCGAAGTCAATGCCAAATCCTGGCCTTGTAAAACTAATGTCAGTGCTTAACGCTCCTGGTTTTGGTGATAAATCACCAAAATAGTTTAGCGCATTTAGTGTTATCCCTATCGAATTATACTTCTTATCAGCAGAAAAATTGTTCTTCTTTCCCTTAAAGGAAGACATTCTTTTATTGTTCTTCCTGATCTGTTTTCTGTTCAACTGAGCAAATGCACTTTCAGAGATTCCGAAAAGGAAAATAATAAAAAATAATATAAGTATGTTCTTTGTGAATTTCATGATGAAGCCAATAACACCAAACTTTAATTCGAATTAAACATCAAAATTAAACATATTAAAACTAAAGATAAAATTAATTTCTTACATCAAGGCCCCAATTGAGCTTTTGCCTCAATGTTTTGAAATAATTGTTATCCTTTAATTGGATCAATTTAATTTTAAAATCAGCCTTTTGAACATTGAATTTTACGCTATCATCAACAGTGGTGATACGGCTGTCCAGAGACACCAGATAGTTTTTGCTTCTACCTTCAATGGTAAATGACAATTTAGAATTATCAGGAACAATAATTGGTCTGACAGTTAAATTATGTGGACTCACTGGGGTAAGAACAAAATTCTCTGAATGCGGCAAAACCAATGGCCCCCCACAGCTAATGCTATAACCTGTAGAGCCCGTAGGTGTAGAAACAATTAAGCCATCTGCCCAATAAGCATTAAGAAATTCATCATCAATAAATGCGTTAACAACGATCATAGATGATGTATCCTTTTTAAGAATGGCAAAATCATTCAAGGCAAAATTGTAACCATTGAACAACTTGTCATCTGTTTTTAGCTCTATAAGGGAACGCTCATCAAACTTGTAGTTCTTCTCAAAAAGCTCGGTAAGTGAGTCTTCAATGTTTTCTTTAGACGTAGTGGCCAAAAAGCCCAATCTACCGGTATTGATTCCTAACAGCGGCACATTTTTATTTCCTACATGAGTAACAGCATCAAGCAATGTTCCGTCACCACCCAAGGTAATGAGAGCATCTAAAGAACTGATATCATCGCCTTTTGAGTAAACATTAAAGCTGTCAGAATTTAATTTGTGCTTGCTTAAAATCTTATGAAAGTGCTCAGAAACAACAATTTGAGAGCTGTTTTGTGAAAGAATGGCTAAAACGTCCTTTATGAGTTGCAACGTTTCGGAACCAAATTGCTTACCGTGAATACCGATTTTCATAATTAAAACTAGATATCCAGGTACCTTAGAAGCAGATCAAGTCGATCCTTTTGGCCTTCCTCAATTTTTGTTTCTTGAAACCTTGCAATTATCTTGTACCCAAATCTGTCAAAGGTGGCAATTATAGCAGTTAAATCAAGTTTGTTGATCTTAAGTGTAACTCTAAGTTTTGAACCATCAAGTTCATCTTCTTTTACACTACTACTTAATATTTTCGCATTATTCTCTTCAATCAATCGACTGATTTCTGCCAAAGAATAATCAATTTGAGACATTGACAAAACCAATATACTTCCGGGCATTTGAACAGCCGCAGATTGAGCAAAAGCAGTAACTGTGTCTTGCACAGATATTACACCAATATATTTAAGCTCATCATCAAGAACACCAACCATTTTAGCAGAATTTTCAGCAGCCACCTTTAAGACATCATAAAAATGGGTGTTCTTATTAACAGAACAGCTTTCATTTAGCAATTCAAAATCAGCAACCAACTTGTCAACATCATTAACCTCAAGGATCATATCTTCAGTTAAGATACCCTTGAAAAGCTCATTATCAACAACTGGCAACTCATTTGATCGTAACTCCTCCATCCAAAGCATGGCCTTATGGGCATCATCTTTCAGTTTCAACGGAGGAATCATATGGTTAATTAATTCTTCAGCTATCATGTCCATGGGCCTCTAAAAATTTACTT
>NZ_SMLV01000423.1:0-32579 GCF_009711525.1 Fulvivirga lutimaris | reverse complement strand
ACAGCATTTGTCAACAAACTCAAGTTGTGAATTTGGTATAAGCTTATTGAATTCATGACCAACGTGCGGTGGGGTAATGGTATCATTAAGTCCCCATACCAACAATGTCGGTTGCTTTATTCTTGGAATTTCTTTGGCCATATTATGACGTTGTGCAGATTTTGCAATGGCCACAATTCTCAAACATTTAGGTATACTCTTAGTAGTTTCAAAAACTTCATCTACAAGCTCCTTAGTAGCTGTTGATGGATCATAAAAAGTATACTCAACTCTTTCTCTAATATATTCATAACTCCCTCTTTTAGGAAAAGAACCTCCCATAGAGTTTTCAAATAGCCCAGAACTACCCGTAAGTACGAGGCTTTTTACTTTACTAGGGTTTGCTAGAGTATACATTAATGCAACATGGCCACCCAAAGAATTACCTATAAGCGTCATATTCTCAAACTTTTTAAGCGCGATAAATTTCTCTACAAATTCCTGAAGCCCCTCCAATCCTGCCTGACGTATCGGCATCTCATAAATAGGCAATAAAGGAATAACTACACGGTATTTCTCTTTAAAATTGTTGACTACCTCTTCCCAATTACTCAATGCTCCAAACAACCCATGAAGCAACAATAGAACTTCTCCTGAGCCTTCATCAATGTATTTAAAATCCTTTTCTTCCCTTACAGCTAAAGACATTCGTAAAAATTTAGTTGATACAAAGTAAACAAAAATGCTGAATTATACTCCTAACTTATTATAATCTACCCAATTTTTGAGCATCTGAAGGCCGTGCTCTGTAAGTGCTGCTTCAGGATGAAATTGCAACCCCCAGATTGGTAGATTATTGTGCTTTACAGCCATTATTTGACCATTATTAGCAGTCGCAATGATATTAATATTTGTATTGTATTTATTTTCCAATATCAAAGAGTTGTACTGAACGGCATTAAAATGTTCAGGTATTTCATTAAAAATAACATCGTTAGAATGGTTCACTGAAGTGATTTTTCCATGACGAGGTTGCGGTGCTTTTATTAAATTCATACCATAAAATTCCCCAATTGCCTGATGCCCAAGACAAATTCCCAAAACTGGTATTTTATTAGCAAAAGTTTCCAAAACTTCCATTAGGCATCCTGCTTTAGAAGGTACCTGTGGGCCTGGAGATATAATTAATGCAGCTGGTTGCAGCTTCTTAACATCATCAATAGTTGAGTCATTCCGCACCACATCACATTTAACTCCTAACTGCAAAAAATAATCTACAAGATTAAATGTGAAGGAATCAAAATTATCAAGAAGAAGTACTCCCACTTAAAAGCTTTTGAATATGATCAAACAAATCATTGGTATATGGCACAACCGCTGAAAGGTACTCGACTAATTTTGGGGCAAATGTAACAATAGGTTCATATAGAACTGACCCTTCCACCCATTCCTCTGAAAAGTTTATTCCAAATGATGTTGATAACCACAGCAGAACGCTTATGCCAAAGGCCCATTTAATTACAGAAAGCACTGCTCCAGCAAGATTATCTACAGTTCCCAAAAGGGTCAGGTCAAGAATTTTCTTAAAAACTTTTCCAACTAAATTGGTCAGCAGAATTATTCCAATGAAAATTACTATAAATGAAATATAGGGCAGCAACTCACCACTGATATCGAAATACTGATCTATTAAGTCCATACCCCAATGCATGAGCTTAAACCCTCCTATTATGGCCAAAACAAAAGATACAATGGCCACTATTTCAAGTACAAACCCCTTTTTGAAACCCCTGTATGCACCAAAAAGCAAAGGTGCCAAAATAATAATATCGAGCGTATTCAATCTAGTTAGAAAGTAACTTCTTTACTATTTCAGATATTTTTTTCCCATCAGCTTTTCCTGACATTTCTTTGGTTGCAGCTCCCATTACTTTGCCCATATCTTGTGGGCCAGCAGCACCTACTTTGGATATTATTCCCTTAACAGTTTCTTCGATTTCCTCATCAGACAGTTGCTTTGGCAAATACTTGCTAATTACTTCTAATTCAAATAGCTCCTTATTAGCCAAGTCTTCTCTTCCTTCTTTGGCATATATATCAGCAGAGTCTTTTCTTTGTTTAGCCTGCTTGGCCAATAATTTCATCTCTGCATCGCTGTCTAAACCATCTCCACCACCTTTTTCCGTCTCAGCTAATAAGATGGCCGATTTAATAGCCCTCAATGCAGTGAGCTCTTCCTTTTTCTTCTGAAGCATCGCCTGTTTTATGTCACCGTCAATTTGTTGCTTAAGACTCATATAATTTGAATTTTGTTAATTATCAATTCGTTTACTTTGTAATTCAATCGGTTCCAAATTTATAAAATATAAAAATGCCCATGACCCGTCTGAGTGTAAATATTAACAAATTTGCCACTATAAGAAATGCTAGAGGTAGTAACAACCCAGATTTGATTCAAGTTGCGAAAGACTGTGAGCGTTTTGGTGCTCAAGGCATCACCGTGCATCCAAGACCTGATGAAAGACACATAAAAAGATCTGATGTTTTAGCACTAAGTAAAGTTGTAACTACAGAATTTAATATTGAGGGTTATCCTGACCAGCGGTACCTTGATCTTGTATTAGAGGTAAAACCTGCCCAGGCCACACTTGTACCCGACCCACCAGATGCAATAACCTCAAATGCAGGCTGGGATACTATAAAAAATGCCGAGCTTTTAAAAGAAATTACCAGTACTCTTAAGTCAGCAGGTATTAGAACTTCAATTTTTGTAGAGCCAGTATCTAAAATGGTAGAACATGCCGCCAATGTGGGAACAGATAGAATTGAACTCTATACCGAAGCCTACGCCAGGGGTTATTTTAAAGACAAAGTGGCGGCAGTGAAACCATATGTAGAAGCTGCTAAAATTGCCCATAAAGTTGGACTTGAGATTAATGCCGGACATGACCTTGACCTTGATAACCTGAAATATTTTAGAGAGCAAGTACCTCACCTTGACGAAGTATCCATCGGTCATGCACTTGTTTGTGATGCCATATATCTTGGCCTTGAGAATACAATTCAGAAGTATTTAAAAGAGGTTGGGTTTTATGATACTAAATAAATTAAAGGGCTCACAATTATTATTGGTAATCTCTAAGGCTTAGCTTATTTTTGGGCTTCATTTTTTAGAGCCCTTATTATGCAGAGAGACACCACTATTTTCGATCTAATATCAAAAGAAAAAAACAGACAGCAATCCGGCATTGAACTTATTGCCTCAGAAAACTTTGCATCACCGCAGGTGATGGAATGTATGGGCACAGTTTTAACCAATAAATATGCAGAAGGCCTTCCCGGAAAGCGTTATTATGGTGGTTGTGAAGTTGTTGATGAGATTGAAAATCTTGCGATTGATAGGGTAAAAGAACTTTTTGGTGCTTCATGGGCCAATGTACAGCCTCACTCAGGTGCTCAGGCCAATGCTGCGGTTATGCTGGCAGTGCTAAACCCAGGAGATAAAATATTAGGATTTGACCTTTCTCATGGTGGTCACCTTACTCATGGCTCTCCGGTAAACTTCTCTGGAAAACTTTACAACCCTACTTTTTATGGAGTAGAAAAGAGTACCGGCCTGATTGATTGGGATGAAGTAGTAAAGACTGCCAAGAAAGAAAAACCAAAATTGATCATTTGTGGCGCTTCAGCTTACAGTCGTGATTGGAATTACGAAAAATTAAGAGAAGCTGCAGATGAGGTTGGCGCCCTATTATTAGCAGATATCTCGCATCCATCAGGATTAATTGCCAGAGGCTTATTGAATGACCCGATGGAATTCTGCCATATAGTTACAACCACCACCCACAAAACATTGAGAGGTCCAAGAGGCGGATTGATTATGGTGGGTGAGAATTTTGATAACCCATTCGGCTTAAAAACTCCTAAAGGAGAATTGAGAAAAATATCTTCATTATTAGATTCTGGAGTGTTCCCTGGTACACAAGGCGGACCTTTAGAGCATGTTATAGCAGCAAAAGCTGTGGCTTTTGGCGAGGCACTATCTGATGATTACATGAATTATGTGGTTCAGGTGACTAAAAACGCAAAAGCAATGGCTAAAGCATTTTTAGATAAAGGCTATGACATCATTTCTGGAGGAACGGACAATCACATGATGCTGATTGATCTTAGATCTAAAGGATTGACTGGTAAGATAGCAGAAAACACCTTGATCAAAGCTGATATCACAATTAACAAAAACATGGTACCATTCGATACCGAATCACCATTTGTTACTTCAGGTATGCGTGTTGGTTCTGCTGCGGTTACAACAAGAGGCATGAAAGAAGATGATATGACTAAAATTGTTGATCTTATCGACAAGGTTTTAGCTAACCATGAAGATGAAGCTGTAATTTCTGATGTTAAGACAGAAATAAATACCTGGATGAATAAATTTCCTCTATATCAATAGTGACCACCTATTTAGATCAGCCTGAAGAAAAAGAGATGTCGTTTATTGACCACCTTGAGGAATTAAGGTGGCATTTAATACGATCTGTCATCGCTATACTAGTGTTTAGCGTAGTGGCATTCATTTCTGTTGATTTTGTTTTCAACACAGTAATATTTGGGCCAGCACGGCCAGATTTTTGGACATTTAAAATGCTCTGCAAGCTTGCAGAAGCAATTAATTCTCCTGCCTTATGTATTGAAGCGCTGGATTTTAAAATTCAGAGCCGTCAGATGACAGGGCAGTTTACAATGCATATTACTTCTTCATTTGTCATTGGGCTTATTGTAGCTTTTCCATATGTCTTTTGGGAGTTCTGGAAATTTATTAGTCCGGGATTGCACATGACTGAAAAATCCATTTCAAGGGGTGCTGTTTTTTCGGTAACAGTTTTATTTACAACTGGCGTACTCTTCGGGTATTTTATCATGTCACCGCTGGCAGTTAGCTTTTTGGCTGGATATCAGGTTAGTGATCTGGTAAACAATGAATTCGATATCACATCATACATTTCAACGCTAAGCTCACTTGTATTAGGTAGCGGGTTGCTTTTTCAACTACCAATAGTTGTTTATTTCCTGTCTAAGTTAGGATTAGTAACTCCAGCGCTAATGAGGCACTATAGAAAGCATGCTGTTGTTGTAATACTTATTATGGGCGCTGTATTCACTCCTCCAGATCCGTTGAGCCAGATTCTAATAGCATTACCATTGTTAGGCCTGTATCAATTTAGTATATTTATTTCTGCAGGAGTACACAGAAGAGCTGCTAGAAAAGCAAAAAAAGAAGAACTAAAATATAAGGACTCATGAAGATAGCAATTGGTGGCGACCACGCAGGGTTTGAATACAAAGCTTCGATTATTGAAGCTTTAGAAAAGCAAGGTCATGAAGTTCAAAATTTTGGTACCGACACTGCTGATTCCGTAGACTATCCAGATTTTGCTCATCCGGTTTCCTCTTCTGTTGAAAGTGGTAAAAATGAATTGGGTATTTTAATCTGCGGTAGTGCCAATGGTGTAGCTATGACAGCAAATAAACATCAGGGTATTAGAGCTGCCATCTGCTGGAATGAGGAATTGGCCTCTCTTGCCAGGCAGCACAACAATGCTAATGTTGTTTGTATACCCGCCAGGTTCATTGATTTGGATCTAGCTCAAAAAATTGTCGATACTTTTTTAACAGAACCTTTTGAAGGTGGCCGACACGGCAGAAGAGTAGATAAGATCAGTTGCTAACTTTTAGATGGTAATTACCATCTCTTCCTTTAAAATACAACTTTTCTAAAGTAGGAATCTTATCAAAGATTTTGGGCATTCTATTATTGCTATCAATAATAATATCCGGCTTATCATTAACTATTCCTTCATAGATCAAAGTAAGGTTATCATAATAATCTAAGTTATTAAAAACCTCTTCTGACATCTGCCAATTAAGAAAGGGAGTTGCTGATTGAGCATAATAGTAGGGTCTGATATTATCATCCAGAACAAGGATTCGCTCCCCTTTAATATCTTCATGGCTACCAAGATTCACAACATAATCTTTGTCATCAAAATATTTCGCCAACCATTGAGGAGTGCTATAGCTGAATATGCCTGTTGTTATAGTGCCTGCAAAAAATAAAATAAAGGATATTTCTGCAAGGCCTCTTCTTCTATAAATAAGGAAATGGTGAGCTATATAAAATGAGGCAACTGGCACCAAAATAAGGTAAACAGTTGGGTCATATTCATCACTAATAAGGATAAAGCCTACGCTAAATGACATCCAAACAACCATCGATTGAGTTAGTCTACCCTGATAGTTGGTAAGCCTGGCACCTTGAACCATTCTGAAAAGTGCGAGCAGAAAGTATAAGGTAGGTATTGCAAAAAGTACGATCAGTTCTCCAAAGGAAAAGTACCATGTCTTGCCAATCACGAAAAAAGGTGACAAAAAGCTGTACATAAAATCAGTGAACCTGTTGGTCAAGAAGAAATAACTTCCTGCTATAAGAATCGGCAGAAAAAAACCAAAAAGCATCATAATATACCTGCGACCGACAGTTCCTGTAAATAGAACAAATATTAAAAGGGTGCATAATGCGAAAATGGCAAAGGGCTGATATGTTACTGTTGCCAGTCCAATGAACAACCCAATATTGAGTATGTCTTCATCTCTTTTAGATCTGAATTCTATATGCTGAAATATGTTTTTTAATGCCAGCAGAAGAAATGTAAGCCCTATTAGAAATGGCGTAAGGGTAAACATGTCGTAGCAAATTGAGCTCAACAAAGCATAAATAATACCTGGCACATAGGTATTCTCTGTATAGGCTTTGCTATTTATAAGAAATGAGTTAAAAACAAATATCTGGTAGCAAACCAATATGTAGGCCAATATTTGATAAGTCAACTGGGACCTTCCAAACAAATAATCAATTCCGTTGTAGATAAATGCACTTAATGGTGCAATACAATCCCAAACCTCAGAGTAAAGTTTTGCTCCACCAGTAAGTTTTTCACCTACCAACATAAAATTTAGTTCAGGCAGTGTGATTAAGTCAGAACTTATAAAAACCGGGAGTCGAATGATCAGTAACAATAAGAATATTGCTATAAGTCTGTACGGATCATTTATTCTGAAGTATCTAAGCAAAATCTATGGAATAATTTAGCCACGAAAATAGCCAATACTTAAAAAGCCACACATGCATTTGTATAAAATTGTATGCTATTCAAGTATAAACTCGAAAAAACTAATTAAATGCAGATATTTGCATCATGAAAGAAAGTACTCGTCAGCTTAAATACGCTAAATTAATTCAGAAAGATCTAAGCGATATTTTTCAAAGAGACAAAATGGGTGTGCTTGCAGGCGCATTTATTACGATCGCAGATGTCAAGATGACACCGGACCTAAGTATAGCAACGGTTTATCTTTCCATGCTGATGGTAAAAGATAAGGAGGCCTTGCTTGATAAAATCAATGAGCATAAAAACGAAATCCGCAGAGACCTTGGCAACAAGATTGGCAAACAAGTAAGAATTGTGCCTGATCTCAGATTCTTTATTGATGAAGTAGAGGAGAGTGCTTCTAAGATTGACAACCTCATTGACTCATTAGATATTCCACCAGCAGACGAGGAAGAATAATTTGAACCTTTCATTTTTTATAGCGCGCAGGTACTTCTTCTCTGGCAAGAAGAGAAATTTTATCAATATCATTTCTCTGATATCAATGGCCATTGTAATGATATGCACTGCCTCACTAATAGTGGTTCTTTCTGTATTTAATGGGCTTGAAGGACTCCTTCGCTCCATTTACACTGCCTTCGACCCGCAAATTAAAATAGAGGTCACTAAAGGCAAGTCCTTCGAAGTGTCAGACACTTTTTTGGAAGAAATTAAGGCAGTAGAAGGTGTGGCCATTATTACAGAAGTTATTGAAGACTATGCCTATGTGAGATACCGTGAGGCCAACATGATAGTCACCATAAAAGGTGTAAGTGACAATTTTATAGAGCAAAAAAGGATTGATAACGCCATTGTAGCTGGTGAATTGAAGCTAAAGAAAGATGATGTTAATTATGCCATTATAGGCAGAGGCGTACAGTATGCATTGTCGATAGTTCCTGGCAATGATATGTATCCATTGCAAGTGCATTATACCAAAGACGTTAAGCCAGGTCAGCTGGATGTCAGTAAACTTTACAGTAGAAAGAACATTCTACCCGGAAGTGTTTTTGCCATTGAAAAAAATTATGACGAGAACTACATATTTGTGCCTTTAGATTTTGCTAAAGATCTCTTGGAATATGGAAACAAAAGAACATCCCTCGAAATAAAATTAGAAGAAGGGGCTGACCTCATTGACGTTCAGGAGAAGCTGCAGGCTACTTTGGGAGATGGATTTGCTGTTTTGAATAATGACCAGCAACATGCAGACCTATACAAGCTACTCAATATGGAGAAGCTTTTTGTTTTTATGTCCTTCTCATTTATTCTGGGAGTTGGATCAATCAATATATTCTTCTCTTTGTCGATGTTGGCAATTGAGAAGAAAAAGGACATTTCAGTCTTATATAGCCTGGGAGCAACAAATAAATTGATTAAGCAGATTTTCCTTGCTGAAGGAGCAATTATCTCTCTTGGTGGTGCTATACTCGGTATGTTTCTGGGAGGAGCCATATGCTGGCTGCAGCAAAACTTCGGACTAATATCTATGGGAATGGAGACTGCAGTACTTGAAAATTATCCCGTCAAAATGCAAGCGCTTGATTTTCTATACACATCAATAAGTCTTGTAATAATCACCTTGATTATATCATACAGACCTGCTATAATTGCCACCCGTTACGGCAATGTGCAGTACCTGTAGACCTCGGAACACAGACAAGCAAACCACTTATCTGCTAATTTTAACCACTAAACTGTTTGGTTGATTTTTTAGCACAAAACCCGTTACAATTGACTTAAAGTTAGATTATTTTTTGTATTTTGCAGGTTCTGTTGAATGTTAAGTTATGAAAGTATCGGCTTCTCAGCCCTTCCAAATTGTTTACTCATTATACCAGCATGAGTACCTTGGTTATCTGTTTGAGTCTTTTGTGATTCACCTGGATGATAAAGGTAAATTGACTCTTCAGCATCAGAATATTTCTTCTAAGAATGCTGCAGAATTTGCCAAAGGTCTTGATGACACAGACTATGAACTGATAGAATTAATGGATTCTATGCAGCAGGATTCTGTTGTGAAAAAGTTTTATACCAAAGGCAATATCAAAGCAGACGATTTTTTTCTAAAAATCTATGATAAAGCTAAGGGCAATGAACTTGTGCAGCAGGAGATAGATCGTTATCTGGAAAGAAGAAGGGCTAAAATCCTGGAGAGAATGAAGGGAAAGATGGTCTTTGAGATGGGCAATGATGGTGAACCAGCCTGGAAGCAAATTGAAGTACTAGAAGAAAAATCAACGGTGCTTTTCCATTTCAGAAGAAATGATGACAATACGCATTACTTCCCTACTATAAAATATAAAGGTGAGAAAGTAGATTTTCAGTACAGAGGCTCATACATTATTTGTAAAGAACCTGCCTGGATGGTATGCTGTGGCAAACTATACTCCTTTGAAAAAGACGTAGATGGCAAAAAATTACAGCCCTTTTTAAATAAGAAATTCATCATCATTCCTAAGAATGTTGAAGAAACATATTATAATAAATTTGTTGCTCCGCTTATTGCTTCCTTTGATGTTTATGCCAAAGGATTTGAAATTAATAGCGAGCACTTTTCTCCGCAGCCAGTACTTACATTAAGCGAGTTGATGGGTTCATCAAATGGAAATCTGTTTGGTGAAAAATCTAATGGAGCAGCAGATAATGAAAAGATGCTTTTTGAATTGTCATTTAAGTATGGTCAGTTCAAATTCAAAGCCGATCATTTAAGCCCTGTGAGCGTAAGCGTGGAGAAAAAAGATGAGAAATACACTTTTCATAGAGTTAAGCGCAAGCTTGATGAAGAAAAAGATATTCTTAACTACCTGACAAGCTCCGGATTGCCATTAAAAAACTCTAAAGCCGCTATACCAAAAACCACTGCTTTTGGCTGGCTGGACACACAGCGCGATGAGTTAATGAAGCGTCAGTTTATTCTTGATCAGAAGGGTAAAGCGCAGAAAAAATACTTTATCGGTGAATACAAAATTACTGTAGAAGTAAAAGAAAATATAGACTGGTTTGATATCCATGCAGTTATCAAATTCGGTGAGTATGAGATAAGCTTTAAAGAGATAAGAAAGCTTATCATGAAGAAGAAAATGGAATTTACTTTGCCTAATGGCGAGATAGCTGTAATTCCTGATTCTTGGTTGGTGGAATATTCAGAGCTATTTGCTTTCTCTGAGGAAGATGAGCATGGTGAGCCGCATCTGAAAAAGCATCACTTATCTTTAGTGAAAGATCTTGAAAGTGGTAATCTTGCTACAGTAACCATAAGCAATAAACTTGAAGGGTTGAGGGCTTTTGAAGGTATTGATGAGCAACCAGTTCCCAAAAATTTTAAAGGTGATCTCCGACCATACCAGAAGGCTGGCTTTGACTGGATGCAGTTCTTGAGCAAATTCAAATTTGGTGGTTGCCTTGCCGATGACATGGGTCTTGGTAAAACGGTTCAGACATTGGCTCTTTTACAGTCACAAAAGGAACTTGGAGCAACTGGTGCCTCTCTTTTAGTAATGCCTACTTCTTTGGTTTACAATTGGGAAATGGAAGCTAAGAAGTTTACACCAAAACTTAAGGTCTTTACCTATACAGGAACCAACAGAGAGAAAAACCCGGAGAAATTCTCAAAGTACGATGTGATCATAACTAGCTATGGAATTGTCAGACTGGATATTGATCTATTAAAATATTACCGATTCAACTATGTGATTCTGGATGAATCTCAGGCCATAAAAAATCCAACCTCAAACATTGCTAAAGCAGTGCGTGAGTTGAATTCCCGTAACCGGTTGATTCTTACTGGTACTCCTCTGGAGAACAGTACAATGGATCTTTGGTCGCAGATGAATTTCATCAATCCTGGTTTGCTTGGTACTCAGAGTTTCTTCAAAAACGAATTTTTGAACCCGATAGAAAAGCAGGGAGATCAGTCAAAAACCCAGAAACTCTATTCTATTATTAAACCTTTTATACTTAGAAGGCATAAATCACAGGTAGCTACAGAGCTTCCTGAGAAAACAGAAAATATTCAGTATTCTGCCATGCTGCCGGATCAGGAAGCGGAGTACGAAAAGGTTAAATCATACTACAGAAATGCTATCCTTGAAAATATAGAGCAGCAAGGACTTAATAAGTCTCAAATGCTTCTGTTGCAAGGCCTGACTAAACTGAGACAGATTGCTAATCACCCTAAAATGGTTGACGAAAACTATGAAGGTGCATCTGGTAAAATGTGGGATGTTTCTTTCATGCTGGACAATGCCATTAGAGAAGGTCATAAGATTTTGATATTCAGTCAGTTTGTAAAACATCTGTCTATCATTAAAGAACACCTTAAAACGATGGAAATTGATTACGCTTACCTTGATGGCTCAACTAAAGACCGACAAGAACAGGTTGAAAGATTCCAGAATGAAGATGATCTGAAGGTATTCCTCATCTCACTTAAAGCAGGTGGACTGGGCTTAAACCTTACTAAAGCTGATTATGTGTTTATTCTTGACCCTTGGTGGAATCCAGCTGCAGAAGCGCAAGCTGTAGATAGAGCCCATAGAATAGGTCAGCAGAACAAGGTATTTACTTACAAGTTCATCACTAAAGATACCGTTGAGGAGAAGATTCTTGCATTACAGTCGCACAAGAAAAAATTGGCAAGCGATCTGATAACAACAGAATCGAGCTTTGTGAAGAGTTTATCTAAAGAAGATATCGAGTCGCTGCTTAGCTAAAATAAGTTTAGCCGGACAAATGTCCGGCTAAACCTGAATTCCAATTGCCTTATCCCTGCATCTCTTCCAGCTCCATTCCTTTTGTCTCCTTCACTAACTTCACCACAAAAATGATGGAAAGTATCGCGAAGAAAGTATAAATACTATACGCCATTGATAGCCCAATAGAAGCTAGCAATACCGGGAAGGTAAGCGTGATAATAAAATTTGCCACCCACTGAAATAAACCAGAAATAGCCAACCCTGACCCACGCAGCTGATTTGGGAACATTTCTCCCAACAGCACCCACATAACAGGCCCCCATGAGAAGTTGAAGAAAATAACATAGCCATTAGCAGCAATTAGTGCCAGCATCCCCATTGAGTCATTGAGCTCGAGCGTATTGTTTTCAAGCAAATTACCTGTTGAAAAGGCTATTACGACTAATGCTAAAGTAATGGACATGCCAATAGAACCTATCAATAATATAGGCTTCCTGCCCATGCGATCGACTAGAAGTAATGAAACTACAACCGCTGCTATACTTAAGGCACCTGAAAGCACATTAATTAAAAGTGCATCGCTTTCTCCAAAACCCACTGCCTGCCACAAAATAGCACCATAGTAAAATACTACATTGATACCTACCAACTGCTGAAAAGAGGCCAAGCCAATACCTACCCAAACTATAGGTCTGATTCTACCTAAACTTTTGTCATAAAGATCCGACAATCTTGGTCGGTGAGCATTTTTGGCCAATGATGACCTAATCTCCGATAATTTTGATTTAGCTATGCCCAAACCAAAGAGCTTTTCTAAGACTTCCTGAGCTTTGGTAATGTTATTCTTACTTACCAGGTACCTAGGCGTTTGTGGAATGAAAAATAAAGAAACAAGGAATATTGAAGCAGGAAACAGTTCTATCCAGAACATCCATCTCCAGGTTTCGAAACCCATCCACAAAACATTTTCTGCAGAGCCAGAAATACTGGCCAACACATAGTTGCTCAGAAACGAAATGAATAGTCCACCAATGATGGCAATTTGCTGTACAGTAGCCAGAGCCCCACGATATTTTGCTGGAGCAATTTCACTAATATAAGCGGGTGCCATAACTGAGGCAGCGCCAACTGCCAGACCTCCCAAAATTCTGTATACTATGAATATTGAAGATGAGGTGGCTATTCCAGACCCCCAGGCAGAAACTATAAAAAAAACTGCTGCCACTCTTAGCATTGACCTTCTTCCATATTGATCAGCAAGACGGCCAGCAAAAAATGCTCCCACGGCACAACCAAGTAGCATTGAAGCAACATTGAACCCACTGCCTATATTCTGGGCATCAAAGGCAGTTTCTAAACCTTTTACTGTTCCATTGATTACGCCACTATCGAAACCAAACAGGAAGCCACCCAAAGTAGCTACCAAAGTGATCAGGATAATGTATAAATTACTTCCTTGTTTCTCTTCCACGGTTATATATATTGATTGATAATGTTTTCGAACAATTCTTGTTTTCCACTACGTTGTTTTGGTTCTCCTGTACTGGCAGCATACTTGTATAGATCAGTTAAGGAAAGTTTTCCTGCTTCAAAATCTTTTCCTGTGCCAGAATCAAAAGAACTATATCTGTTACTTCTTAAAGCTGAATAGTCAGAATCTGTCAAAATTCGGTCAGCAATAAGCAATGAGCGCGCAAAGACATCCATACCACCAATATGAGCATGAAATAAATCTTCAGCATCAGTGGAATTTCTTCTAAGTTTAGCGTCAAAATTAATTCCTCCATCAAGTTGAACATTGTCCTGAAGCAGTACCAATAACGCCTCAGTAATCTCAGTTATGTTGTTTGGAAACTGATCGGTATCCCAGCCATTCTGATAATCACCTCTATTAGCATCAATACTACCCAACAAGCCTGAGTTACTGGATACCTGAAGTTCATGTTGGAAAGTGTGTTGAGCCAACGTAGCGTGGTTAACTTCAATATTTAACTTAAAATCATCTGCCAAGCCATACTGATTAATAAAGCCAATAACTGTAGCGGCATCAAAATCATATTGATGTTTTGTTGGCTCCATTGGCTTAGGCTCAATGAAAAATGTTCCTTTAAAGCCCTGACTTCTTGCATAGTCCTTAGCCATATGAAGAAATTGAGCCAGATGATCAATTTCTCTTTTCATGTTGGTATTAAGCAATGACATATAGCCTTCTCTACCACCCCAGAATACATAATTTTCACCACCAAGCTTGATGGTAGTATCAAGTGCATTTTTTATTTGAGCTCCGGCAAAAGCCACCACATCAAAATCAGGATTAGTAGCCGCACCATTCATGTACCTTGGGTTGGAGAAAGCATTGGCTGTTCCCCACAGCAAGTTGATACCAGAAGCTTTCTGCTTTTCTAATGCATAATCAGAGATTGCTTCTAAACGCTGCTCAGACTCTTTGATTGAGCCACCTTCTTCTACCAAATCAAAATCATGGAAGCAGTAGTAAGGTACGCCTAGTTTTGAAATAAATTCAAAGGCCGCATCCATTTTATCTTTAGCTCTACCAATTGGGTCATTACCTGAGGCCCAAGGCAATACCATAGTGCCCGGTCCGAATGGGTCAGCACCTGTAGCGCAGAAGGAATGCCAGTAAGCAACAGCAAACTTGAAATGCTCGCGCATTGACTTGCCTGCTACAATTTTATTCTCATCATAATACTTAAAAGCTAAAGGATTCTTTGAGTCTTTACCCTCATATTGAATCTTATCAATGCCCTTAAAATATTCTTTCTCTCCTAATGTTAATTTGATTTCGTTCTTATTCATTACTCTTTACTATTTCAATTTATTTTCAAGTTCATTTAGCCAATTTTCATAGGCATCTTCTAATGCCGACTTATCATTTGACCCCGATTTATATACATTTTGAATTTTCTCCTCAAAAAAGGCCTCTTGTAAATTTGCGAAGTGCCCTGCACCAACACCTGCGCCAAGTGCTGCTCCAACAGCACCAGAAGTTTTCTTAAGTTGGATTTCTGTACCGGTTAGTGTGGCAATCGTTTGAGAAAATATAGCTGACTGAAACATGTTACTGCCATCTGCTTTTATCACTTCAGGTGTTACTCCACTTTCCTTAAGACAGGCCATGCCATAAACAAAAGAAAAAGCCACACCTTCAAGACATGCTCTGATCAAATGCGATTTTGTATGCTGATTAAATTGTAGGTTATTGAAATGAGCACCTACCAGTCTATTTTCCAACATGCGCTCTGCGCCATTACCGAAGGGTAAGAATGAAAGACCATCAGAACCTACAGCTATTGATGAAGCTTCACTCTCCAGATCTACATAACTAGAATTTGGAGCTAACTGATTGCGCAGCCATCCATAAGCGCTTCCCGTTCCATTAATACATAGTAATATTCCCAATCTTCGGGCTTCAGCACTATGATTAATATGAGCAAACGTGTTGACCCTGTTTAAGGTGTCAAAACTCAGCTGATCAACAACACCATAAACAACCCCAGATGTACCAGCCGTAGCAGCGATTTCACCTGGATTTACCACATTTAATGAGAATGCATTATTAGGTTGGTCACCAGCTCTATAAGCCACAATGGCTCTTTTATCAAAGCCAAATTTCTCAGCCATTTCAGGCAATATTGTTCCCTGATCAGAAAATGCAGGGTTAATCTTTGGTATCAGGTCCTGATCAAAACCATAGTAATCAACAAGGGTTTTATTGAGTTCATTACTTTTAAAATCCCACAAAATTCCTTCAGAAAGTCCGGTAGCTGTAGTACTGGCCTCACCCGTAAATTTGTAAGCTATATAATCACCAGGTAGGAACACATGCTTGACCTTTTCATAATTAGCAGGTTCATTTTCCTTGACCCATTTAAGCTTAGAAGCAGTAAAATTTCCTGGTGAATTGAGCATTGATTGAAGACACTTGTCCTTTCCTATTTCCTTAAAGGCCTCATCACCAATCTCCACGGCACGACTATCACACCAGATAATAGAAGGACGAATAACTTCACCTTCTCTATCCACAATCACCAAACCGTGCATTTGATATGTAATACCAATGGCTTGTACATCTGATCGATTGGCTCCTGTCTGTTCAAACAATTTATCTGTAACCGTTTGCAGGTTTTGCCACCAATCTTGAGGGTTTTGCTCCGCCCAGCCTACTTTCTCAGAAATGATAGACATCTCACGCTCAGGGTAATGAGCACTGCCCAGTACTTTTTTCGAAGTACTATCCACCAAGGCAGCTTTTATTGATGATGTTCCAATATCGTATCCTATGAGCAACATTTATTCTATTAGTTTTACTTAGTTTACTATTTAAACTAAGTGAATGTATTTTAATTATCCGACAAATCAAAATAGTCCTTAGTTTATTTTTCAAACTAAGTATATATTTATATCTTCATTTACTAGCATGATCAAAAATTCAATAGACTGCGTCATATTCGGTTTTCACAATAACCAGCTAAAAGTGTTGCTTATTGAGCGAAAGCAATCTCCTCAAAAAGGGCTAATGGCCCTGCCCGGTGACTTTGTAAAAGCTGATGAGGATATTGACCAATGTGCATTGAGAACATTGAAAGACATTGCCAGCCTTGAAAATATTTATCTAGAGCAAATTAGAGCCTTCGGAGATGTGGCCAGGTATCCTGTGGAACGGGTAATAACTGTTGGATATTATGCGCTTATCAACATTGATCATTACTCTCCAGTAGCAGGCTATACGGCCAAAAGCCTAGAGTGGTGCGACATCACAAATCTTCCAAGTTTGGCCTTCGACCACAGGGCAATCATTGAAGAGGGGTTCAAAATGCTTCAACATAAAGTAAGACATGAGCCAATTGGTTTCAACCTGCTTCCTGAGACATTTTCGCTCACTGAGCTTCAGCAACTCTACGAAGCTATTTTACAAACCAACCTGAACAAAAGAAATTTCAGATCTAAAATAGATCAGATGCAATTGCTCGTTGATACAGGGAATAAACAAGAGAATGTGTCACATAAGCCTGCCAAACTGTTCAAATTCAACATTGAGAAGTATGAAAAACTAGTGAAAGAGGGACTGGATTTCAAGCTATAAAAGATCATATTCCTTCTAATTGTTCTATGGCCTGACCATTTTCATGCGCATTTTCATTTATTCTAATATTTAAAATCAGACCTGCTAGCGCTGAGGTTTAAAATAGACATTTACTTAATAGACCGTAGGCACCAAATTCATTAGTTTTGACTTTTTATAAAGTCGGAAAATCATTTAAAGCATGAAAGATAAAGTCGTAATCATCACTGGAGGGTCATCAGGTATTGGTAAAGCTTTGGCAGAAGTATTTGGTAATCAGGGTTCCAAAATAGTGGTGACCGGGCGTAAGAAAGAAGCGCTTGACGAGGTGGTTGCATCCTTAAAATCTCAAAATATAGATGCTCTTGGTTTTCAAGGTGATGTGAGCATTGAAGCCGACAACAAAAAAATGGTTGACGCTGCACTAGCTGCTTATGGCAAAATTGACATTCTAATCAATAATGCAGGCATTTCTATGCGTGCGCCATTTAATGATGTAGACCTAAGCGTCATTCACAAAGTAATGGACATCAACTTCTGGGGTTCTATTTATGCGACCAAATATTGCTTGCCAGAGATATTAAAAACTAAAGGATCAGTAATCGGTATTTCATCTATTGCAGGTTTTAGAGGGTTGCCTGGTCGTGTGGGTTACTCTGCTTCTAAATTTGCACTTCAGGGCTTTCTTGAAGCGCTGAGAACCGAGATGTTTAAAACCGGAGTGCATGTATTGACTGCTTGTCCTGGATTTACAGCATCAAATATCAGAAAGACATCACTTACAGCTGATGGAACTTCACAGGGAGAATCACCACGAAAAGAAGAGAAAATGATGACGGCTGAAGAGTGCGCATCATTAATCTACAAAGCCACGATAAAAAGAAAAAAATACATTATCATGACTGCTCAGGGAAAAATGACCGTATTTCTCAACAAATGGTTCCCCGGAATGATGGATAAAATGGTTTATAATGTGATGGCCAAAGAAGAAAATTCGCCATTTAAGTAAAAGTCTTCAGCACCTAAAAGCATTAATTGATTATATTAGCACAACCATTTTAATCTCGGATGATCCAGAAGTATTTTCCCCTTGATAAAAATTATATCCTTGAAAAAGCGCAGCTCGACCTTGAAGAGAAGCTAATCCTGCATCTTATTGATTTTAGTAAGAGCTTTTATCTGGATATTTACAATCCTCTGGGGATTGAAGATGCTACTATAAAATCAATCAAATCACACGAGACTGTTTATACCAGTAGATTAGAAGAATTTTATAGAAATCTGGCGGCTGTTTATAGATTTAAATACGGCCAAAATCAATTAGAATTTTTATTTGACGGCACTGATCATTCCTCTAAATACCGTCAAGATTGGGAAGATACTTTCAAGTCATGGTTGGTAGATTTTTGTTTGAAGCCTAACTTCCTTAGAGCTGTTCTGGAATTGACTGTCTTCTACCCTGAGGGCAGAAAGTCTGAACTGGCAGAAAATCGAATGAAGGCCTTCATCAATCAGCATTTCGAGCTTAAGATCTACAAATACAAAGGCATTGTAAGGAAGATGGCGTAAAAAGCTACATGTTTCAAGCAACTAGGTAAAAACTAGTAACAATTATTCTAACATCTTACTACTTGCGGCTTGTAGCTTTTAAATGCTCTTTCCTATATTCGCGGCAACTAAAACGATTGCGCTATGTATTGGAAAAGCTATTCACATGCAGAAATGAAACGTATCATTTTCGGTGCGTTGGACGAAAATCTTAATTATAGAGAGAAGCCAGTTTTAGGACTGCCGGCTTCTTATCTTGATCCTCAGGTTTTTTATAATGATGCTCCTTTTTTGAAGGATGCCCCTTTCCTTTCTACATTAATCGCAAACCCTAACCATATTGGCTGTCATACTTTAACGGCTTCTGAGCCTGCTTTTCAAGGGACTCATAAAATTGAAAGAGAGCTGATTGCCCTTTGTGCACAGGAGATATTTGAAGGTGGTGATGAAGAGTTTGATGGTTATGTAGCTTCAGGTGGTACAGAAGCTAACATTCAGGGCATGTGGGTACTTAAGAATTATTTTATAAACGAGCATAAGGCTAAAGCCGAAGAAATTGGGCTTGTATATTCTGAAGACTCCCACTATTCAATGCCCAAAGGGGCTTCGCTCTTGAGCCTTAAAAAATATGTTACCAGTATTGAGGAGGACACCAGAAGGATTACAAAAGAGAGTGTCTTTAGCCAGATAGAGCAAGCTAAAAAAGATGGAGTAAAGCATTTTATTGTGGTTATGAATATGTCAACCACCATGTTTGGTTCTGTTGATGATATAGTAGAAATCTCCGGTTGGCTTGACGAGCTAAATATTGACTATAGAATTCACGTGGATGGTGCCTATGGAGGATACATTTATCCTTTTGTTACAGACAATGATCACTACACTTTTAAAAACCCTAAAATATTTTCTTTCAGCCTTGATGGGCACAAAATGCTACAGTCACCTTACGGTACGGGTATTTATTTAGTCAGAAAAGGTTTTATGCATCATGCCATTACCGAAGAAGCCAACTATGTAAAAGGCAAGGATTACACATTAGTAGGGAGTAGATCCGGGGCTAACGCCATAGCCGTGTGGATGATTATGCGTACCTATGGATCTGATGGATGGAAAACCAAGATCAATCAACTCATGCAAAAAACAAGCAGGTTGTGTGACAACCTCGATGAGCGTGGCGTTGAGTACTTCAGAAATCCAAAAATGAACATTATCACTATCAAAGGAAAGTACATGACGCCTGAACTGGCCTCAAAATACATGCTGGTACCCGACTCTCACGACAATGCCAAATGGTATAAGATTGTGATTATGGATCATGTGACTCAAGGCTTTATTGATAGGTTTATTAATGACTTTGATGCGCAGTAGTTTTTAAAAGTGTTTTATCTCAAACCCTTTAAAATCCATAACATCACCTGGTATAAAATGCACATTTTCAACTTTGGAGTGAGTTGGTCCAATTTTACACCAGTCTATTAGAGCGCTGAGTTGGGGCATTTGACCCTCTGCTTCAATATAAACTGAGCCATTGGACATGTTTCTAACAAAGCCAGTGATGCCCAATTCTTCAGCCTTATGTTTTGTTGAAGCACGGTAAAAAACACCCTGCACTTTTCCTGAAACAGTGATATTGAAGTGCTTAGTCATAGGATAGCTTTTGCGATTCCTTCATTATCTCAACACCACTTGAAGTCCCTAATCTATCAGCTCCAGCATTAATCAGGGCAATGGCCTGCTCATAAGTTTTAATGCCTCCAGAAGCCTTAATGCCAACACTAGAAGGAAGTACACCCCTCATCAATTTAATATGTTCAATTTTAGCACCTTCGGGAGCCAATCCAGTAGAGGTCTTTACGAAATCAACACCTGCATCATTGCATAATTTACATGCTATCAATATTTCTTCATCAGACAAATAGGCTGTTTCGATAATCACTTTTAGAATTTTCCCTTCTTCATGACATAGCTTGCTGCTCTTCGCAAATTCTATTTTTGGCCAGAGCATACCATCTTTAAAAGCAGAAACATTCATCACCAAATCCAATTCATCTGCACCATCACGAATAGCTAGTTTCATCTCTTCCATCTTAATCTCGGTCATATTATAACCAATTGGAAAGCCTACAACAGTTACAAGCTGAACATCACTATCGCCAATTTCTCTTTGAGCTCTTTTTACCCAGAAAGGAGGTACGCAAACACCTACAAATTGATGCTCTTTAGCCTCTTTGATCAAGAGATCAACGTCCTTTCTGGTAATGGTAGGTTTAAGATTAGTATGTTCAATGAAACGATTCAGGTTTTTCATTAAACCAATATAGTAAAAATGCGGATTTAATTTTTAGTGCCAGATACCACACTCTTTACAAAGCTTTCTTTTCCCTTGTTTTCGCTTTTTAGGCTTCTTCTTATGGCCAAAGTAAGAAGGATCTGAATACTGGGGTTTCTCCATTTCCCGTCTCATTTTTTTATTCTCTTTGGCATTGGCTTCCATGCGTTGATCAAACTCCTTGATCTTTTTGTCCATGCGTTTATTAAAGGCAGCTCGGGATGACTTTTTGCCCTTTTTCTTCATTATCTTTTTTTGTGTAGCACTCTGTTCTTGCGGGACAGGAGCAAAAGAATTGTCTTCTTTTTTCTCCTTTTTAGTCTGGCCGAATGCTGTTAGAGTACAAAAAAAGATGATTACGAATGGAAAGATGCCTTGCTTTTTCATAGTTGTATAACTCGAAAATAGGCAAATTATTGTAATTGGATACTTTAATGTCCTAGCGTCCCTTTGCCTGAGACATAGTTTGTTGGCGTCTGTATATCCAGGGAGGAGTAGGTTCTACCATCGCCCATATTCCTTTTTTATCGCCCTTAGCTTTGGCTTGAAGTTCGGCAACTTTTGGTTCTGCTTTTCTGCTTGCCCAGGCAAGACCTTCTTCTATTAATTTCTCATGAAGTAAATCACCATTTTTTAACTTGATAACAACAAGCTTATTACCCCACATGTCTTTGCCCTCAACGGTAACCTCAACTTTCTTCTTTAAAATCAGCTTTTCAGAAAATGCACGTGCCTCTTCACTTAATTCCTGACCAAGCTCTGGACAGTCCACCTCACTCAACATGAATTTGGTTACTTCATCATAATCATCAATTATTTCAAAAGTATTGCCATCAATAATATTGACCACCTTGCTTGTAAAGGTCTGAGCTATTCCACTGGCAGATATAAGTAGAAAAAATAATAAAGATGTGATTTTCATTTTAAGTTGCCTCCAGTGCTCTATACCGGTTGAACGAAAAAGGAAAGTGCATTTGTCAATCTAAAATGCTGATGTTCACACTTATGTAAGGTTTTGGGTGAAAGGGTACAATAATGTATCCTTCGACAAGCTCAGGATGACAAAATCGACAAGCTCAGGATGATAGCTCGAGAATACTAAGACGATTACTTTTTATATGCTTTTGAAAGCTCCGGTAACAAATGCCAACTTCCACTGATTAGCGCTTCTTTCTTTGCTCTTCGCCATCCCTTAATTTGTTTTTCGAAAGCAATAGCTCGATTTACTTCTTGAAAATGTTCAGTAAAAACTAACTCTAATGGTCGTCTTGAAGAAGTATAGCCCTTGATTAAACCTTCCTGATGTTCCTTCAGTCTTCTGTCAATGTCATTAGTAACTCCAACATAATATGAATTGTCAGAGCATTTCAAAATATAAACAGTATATGGTTGAAGAATAGCCATTAATTGATGCTTAATTCAAATCAAATGACACCCTGAGCCTGTCGAAGGGCATTTGGTTTGAATGATTTTGATCCTTCGACAAGCTCAGGATGACAAAATCGACAAGCTTCGGGTAACAATAATCCATAAACTTATGTGAAGCACCTCTAATTACAATACTGCTTAATAAAGTAATCCACTTTAGTATCGCCCAACTCTTTTGACTTCTTCCAATTCTCACATGCTCCTGAGGTGTTTTCTAAACGGTAGAAAATGTTGCCTTTCACCTTGTAATAAGAAGCATTTTTAGGATCTAACTCAATAGCTTTATTGATAGGCTCCATAGCACCCCCGATGTTTTCCTGAGAAACTCGAACATTGGCCAGGCTATAATAAGCTTCTGCGTCATCAGGAGTAAGTTTAATTACATGATCATAATCGGTAATGGCACCTTCCCAATCCTCTGCCAATTCCTTTAAATATGCTCTATTGTAGTATGCATCTGGATTATTGGGATCAGCTGAAATTGCTTTATCCAGGTCTCCCAATGCAGCTCTATCATTACCTAGATACAAATTAGCTCTTGATCTGTCCACATAAATGGCCGACTCTTTAACACCGGAAGCAATGGCTTTGTCTATATCTGAAAGCGCATCAGCATAGTTCTCAGCAGCAATTAATGCTCTTCCTCTATGTTGGTAAACAATGCCATCTTTCTTACCTCCTTCAATAGTTTTATCATAATAAGAGATGGAACGTAAATACTCTTCCATGCCATAGTAAGATTCAGCAAGGAAATAAATTACATCAGGATCATCCTCATCTACTAATTTTTCAACTTTTGACAAATCTTTAATTGCCAGCTCATATTGCTCCATATTATAGTAGGTCTCGCCTCGGTTCTGATAGGCACGAACATAAGTATCATCAGCTTCTATGGCCTTACCAAAATCTGCGATGGCGGATTCATTGTTATCAGATAATTGGTAAGCTTTACCTCTATTGTTAAACACAATGGGGTTGCTGACTCCATTTTTTGTGGCCTCGTCATAGTCCTTTATTGCAGCCTGATAGTTCTTTTGTCTGAACTTAGCATTTCCTCTGTGGAAGTATGCTGATCCATAAGTGGCATTAGCGCTAATGGCCTTTGAAAGTGCTGAAATAGAAGCTTCAAAATCATTGCCTTCATATAGTGCATGACCTAAGTTATGATAAACCTCTGCCCCTGAAGCACCCATTTCTATTGCTTTTTGCAGGTTAGTAACTGCAGCCGCATATTTCTCCATATTATAATTGGCGTCTCCCAAATGCCAATAAGTTTCCATATCAGCAGCATCCATCTGAATAGCCTTTTCGAGGTTAGGTATGGAAGCCTCAAATTCTCCTTTTATAAATTGGGCGTTACCAATACCATAGTAAAGCAACTTATCATTCGAGCCTAAAGACTTTGCCTGATTCAAATCAGCCAGCGCTCCGTCATAGTCTTCAGTTTTAAATTTTGATACTCCTAAATACAAGTACTCCTCTTTTTCGGCTTTTCCAGTAGCCACTATTTTATTCAGGTCACCAATGGCACCAGCATAATCAGCAGTCTCATATTTGGCTGCGCCTCTGTTTCTTAAAGCAATCTGATAATCAGGCTTGATTTGTAATGACTTATCAAAATCAGCTATGGCCTCTTTGGTCTGGCTGAGTAGCATTTTTGCCTTACCTCTATTATTATATACCAGCTCGTCATTAGCACCTTTAGCAATGGCTTGATCGTACGACTTAACAGAACCTGAATAATCTTCAGTCCTGAATTGAGCGTTACCTAAATTATAATAAACCACCTGGTCAGCAGTTCCTTTGGCAATGGCCTTATTTAGATTTTCAACTGCTTCAGGAAAGTTTTTGAGTTCATAATGAGCAATACCAATTTTAGCATAGGCATTTCCGTTATCAATGCCAGAGCCTGTGGCTTTATTTAAATCCACCAAAGAACCGGCATAATCCTTCTGCTCAAATTTTGACAATCCACGTTTTTCAAAAAGATCTGCTTCACTCTCTCCAGCTTTCTCTGCCTTATCAAGATTGGTAGCAGCTTTGGCAAAATCCTTATCTTCAAAGGCCAAATAGCCGCTATATAAAAAGACTTTAGAATCATTGACATTGGCAGCAATAGCTTTATCCAGATAACTCTTAGCTTCTTCCTTATTTCCGGTTTGATAGTATGCTAAAGCCAGCATTTTAGTTACATCTCTATTCTCACCAGCAGAGTCCTTAGCCTTTTCTAAATCTGCAATAGCACCCGCAAAATCTTTTATCTCATATTTGGCCGTACCCCGATTTAACAGTGCTCTTCCATAATCACCTTTAATAGCCAACGATTTGTCAAAGTCCTCCACGGCTCCTGCATAGTTTTTAAGCATCATCTTAGCCTTACCTCTGTTGTTAAAAACAACATGATCATCGGCCTTAATAGCCGTTGCCTTGTCATAGGTTGTAATGGCATTTTGAAAGTCGTCCGCCTTGTAGTACATATCTCCTAAAAGACCATAAACTTCATACACTTGCGTTCCAGACGCAGCTGCTTTTTTAAGATCTTCCAATGAACCAGCTTCATCGCCTGTGTTTGCTCTTGAAATTCCCCGATAAGTAAATAGCTCCTTGTTAGCTGAGCCTCCATCAATCGCTTTCGTGATGAACTCAGCGGCTTTACCATAATTTTTAGTTTCGTAAGCTGCAATACCCGTCATCTCAGCCAATGCAGCAGATGGTGCCGTAGCTTCCGCAGCTTTCAGTAGGTAGTTAAAGGCTTCTTTATAATTATTGGTTTTATAAAGTGCTGTACCTAAAACCTCATTAATCTCAGGGTTCTCTGCTCCTCTTTGTAACGCTGACTTCAGGTCTGTAGCCGCTCCTTCAAAGTCATCACCATAATACTTCGCAAACCCAATACGCTCAAATACCACAGCATCAGAACTTCCTTTAGCTTTAAGTTTTTCATAATCAGATTTTACATTAGGCCAATCTTTTAGCGCATAATATGCCTCCGCTCTATTTTCCAATGCTTTGTCATAATCAGGCTTAAGCTCAAGTGCTTTATTAAAATCAGCAACAGCCTCCTTATACTGCTCAAGAAAAAATTGAGCTTTTCCACGATTGTTATATATCACAGGGTCATCACTTTGCATAGCCAATGCCATCTCATATGCACTGACAGCTAAGTGATACTCTTCTTTTTTAAACTGAAGATTGCCGTAATAATAGAAGGCATTATAATCGCTCGCGCCATTATCAACAGCCTGTTTCAAATCCGTTAGCGCACCATCTTCATTCTTCAACTCATAGCGTGCTATACCACGATATAGGTAAAGTTCGGTGTCATTATTTCCCTTATTGATAGCATCTGAAACAGCAGTTTCTGTGGCTGAATAATTCTTAGAAAAGTAATAGGATTTGCTTAACTGAACAGGTAGAGACTTCTCTTCAACATTTCCTCTCATGGCCTGATCATAATATTGAGCAGCCTTTTTATAATCTTCCTTGGCGAAATATGCTTCTCCCAAATAGAACTTTAGAATCTCCATTTTGCTTCCGCGCTGAAGAGCACTTTCCATACTTTTGATAGCCTCCTCCTGCTTCTTTAGGTTGTATTCGGCAATCCCCTGGCGAGCATAATTCTCGGCATCAACCATTCCGGATTTTATAAGAGCAGCATAATCTGCAGCTGCTTTTTCCCAATCCTTCAATTCAAAATTAGCTTCCGCTCTATTTTCTAAGGCTTTATCATATTTGGCATCAGCTGCCAGCGCCTTGTCATAGTCAGTTACAGCAGGTGCATAATTCTTTAATGTAAATTTGGCTTTACCTCTATTATTAAAAAGAGCAGCTTCTTTGAATCCCGCTCCCTCAGCCTGATCATAATATTTGATAGCATCCTGATAACTCTCTATTCTGAACTTAGCATTTCCCAGATTGTAAAGCCCTTCAGCATCTTTAAATCCCATTGAAACACCCTTCTCCAAATCAGAAGCCGCGCCTTGATAGTCTTTCAATTCATATTTGGTCATGCCCAGATAACCAAATAACTCCGCTGAGCTTTGTCTTGCCTTTACTGCTTTATCCAAATCTTCCTGCGCTTTGGCATAGTCCTTCATTTTAAAATGGGCAATACCACGCTTGATATAAACTTCGTCATTGGTAAATTTTGAATTTATCAGCTGCGAGTAATCAAGAATCGCATTTCTATAATCGCCCTCCTCAAGTTTGGCGTTTGCTTTTTCATAAGTCTCCTGCAAGGGATCAGCATCCTGAGAATACACTGAGAATGTGCTAAAAATTAGCACCAAGAAAGAAAGAATATATCTGTACTGCATCATAAATGAAGTTTTGAAGGAAAGTAAAGTTATTCAAAATAATACAGTTTATAAGGAGCAGATGACTTAAATATACAGTAAGCATGTAATCACTAAGTCAGGTTCTAGACCTTTACATTTTAAAACGATAAATTAATTTTTTAGCTTACATATATCATGCAAACAATCCTCGGAGCCGGAGGAGCTATTGGTACAGAATTAACCAAAGCACTTCCAAAATTCACAAATGATATAAAATTAGTTGGTCGGAACCCGGTAAAGGTAAATGACACTGATTTAATCCATAAAGCTGATCTGTTGAATAAAGAGGCTGTGATTAAAGCAGTAGAGGGGTCTAAAATTGTTTACTTGACTGTTGGCCTTGTTTATAAAACCAAAATCTGGCAAGAGCAATGGCCTATTGTGATGAACAATGCCATTGAAGCGTGCAGTGTTCACAAAGCTAAATTGGTTTTCTTTGATAATGTCTATATGTATGACAGGGATGGTTTAAAGCATATGACAGAAAAGACACCTATTAGGCCTACAAGTGATAAAGGTAGGGTCAGAGAAAAGGTGGCGCATATGGTAATGGATGCCCATGAGAAAGGTGACATTGAAGCATTAATAGCAAGGGCCGCAGATTTTATTGGCCCAATTAATAGTGTGCCGACAGAGACTATCTATAAAAATTTGGCTAAGGGCCAAAAGGCGGATTGGTTTGCCTCATTAAACATGATACATTCTTTTACTGACACTACTGATGCAGCTATTGGTACAGCTATGCTGGGCAATGCAGCTACATCATTTGGAGATGTTTGGCATTTACCAACAGATCCTACTCCACTTACCGTTACCCAGTGGATTGAGTTGTTTGGTAAAGAAATGAATATAAATGCCAGAGGAAGGGCACTACCCTTATGGATGATGGGCATACTAGGGATATTCATGCCTGTACTTAAAGAGCTAAAAGAAATGGCTTACCAATATGATCGGGATTATTATTTTGATAGTACTAAATTCAACAGGCGTTTTGAATACGAAGCCTCGACTCCGGAAGTTTCGGTGAAAAGGGTGGTGGATTACTTCAGGTAATAATTCAGTATATAATTCAAATAACCTATTATATATGTCGGGAGGCGGATTTGGTTCATTGGATTCAATGAACAAGACACTTGCAAATAATAGAAATCTTCTCAAAAAGAAAAGAGGATTTGATATCCTCAAAGAGAACTTTAGTCGATCTAAAAAAGTAAGAATCTATAAATATAAAAAGGCTTCTAAACAATATTTGACAGATCTAGGCGAAAAAGTAAGACACCAAGGAAAAGTCAGAAGGGTCAAGATAGTCATTGCAATAATTCTAATATTTAGTTTAATAGGTTTTGGTTTCTATTCTATAATGCAACAACCTGTTGAGAGTCAAATAGAAAAAGTGGCAAAGGCTAAATACTTTACTACAAAAACTTATGCCATTGAAAAATCAATGATCCTTAAAGTTGACTACTTTAGTCATGGCCAAAAGGCTGTTGAGACAAAATATTTAAATGGATTAAAGCATCAGAATTCCGAAAGTTGGTATCCTAGTGGCGAACAATTCAGGTCTGCTGTTTATTGGAAAGACACACTAATTAATGAGGTTTACTTTTACCCAAATGGAGATACATTGAAAAACTTTACTTCAACCTACACTGATAGCGTAAACTATGTTAGGCTAATTGATAGAAAAAACAATAAAATCTATTCTTTCTATTTTTCTGATGGACAAATACTACCCACCGGCTATTTTGTTAAGTAACTAAACATTCCCAACTACCTGCATGGTCTCTAAAGATGGATTTATACTTCCGCCTTTAGGCTCTATCGTTACAGCGAAGGCTGCTGCTCCAGCAATGTTTTTCATTTTAAGCAAACCATCAGTCAGGTTAAAAGTACCTGCATCCACTGGCTGCCCATCAATAATGGCCCATAGTTGAAACTGCTGTTCTTGTGAAAGTTCTCTTAAATTCTGAATGCTTAAGTAAACCTCTTTGGTGTCGGCATTCCAATAAATATCTGCTAAAGCATCAGGTGCATTATCAGTGCCTTTCATAGTCACTTTTGAAAAAGCACTGCTGCTGACCACATTAAAGTCATTTTCAATTTTATCCAGTCGCTGATTTACAACATTATAATCACTGGCGATTTGTTGATTTTGAGCAATGAGTGATGTCAGCTGAGCTTCTGTGTTTTTCCAATTGTTATAATAGGTATAGGCCAATATTGAAGCTGAAACCGCTACTAGTATAGAAACCGAAGCGGCATAGCGCATCCAGCTTGAACTGGACTCTGGCTTCATTGCAATCACGGGAGTCTCCTCCTCTTCTATTGCTGCCAATAACTTTTCTTTAACATCTGCATTTGGCTCCACAGCCGTTTTAAATGCCAGCTTCTCCAGCGAAAGCTCAATTTGAATTATCTCTTCCTTTATTTCCGGATACTTTGCGGACATCTGCTCTACTTCCTGAATCTCGCTTTCAGAAAGTTCTCCCAGCACATAGCTCTCCAGCACACCTGACGATATGTATTCTTCTATATTCACCCTACCCCTAATACTGATCGTAAATTTTTTAAAGCCATCCTAAGTCTTGTTTTGACAGTTCCAAGCGGAATGCCCGTTTCATCAGCAATCTCAGATTGCGTATATCCTTTAAAATAAACCATTTCAACGATTTTCCTTTCCTCTTCACGCAGGTTTTTCATCAGGTCTTTGACACCGATACTCTCCTCATTCTGGTAGATCAGATTTTCGTTTTCAACGTTATATACGTTGGTACTGATGTCATCAGTTTTTTTGGTTTTCTTTATTTCTTTAGACCTCAATTTATCGATTGATAAATTTCTGGCCAAATTCAGCATCCAGGTAAATAAACGCCCTTTTGAGTCATCATAGCTTCCTATCTTATCCCAGTATTTCATGAAAGCATCCTGAAGTACTTCTTCGGCTACATCTTCATCATTGATTATTCTGGAAATGGCTCCATAAATGGCTGCTGAGTAGTTGTCATACAAATAAGACAGGGCCGACTTATCCCTCGCTTTTAAGCGCTGAACAAGCTGATCTTGATCAAGAATTCCCTGTTTACTTTTTGACATGCGTTTCTTAGATATGATGTTAAACAAACAAAGCACCAAAAGATGGTGCTTTGTTCAATTATTTCTAATTTATTTTTAGATGTGGATTACTTCATCATATGCCGCTGCTGCTGCTTCCATCACCGCCTCAGACATGGTTGGGTGAGGGTGAACAGTCTTGATTAGCTCATGACCAGTTGTTTCCAGTTTTCTGATGGCAACAATCTCAGCAATCATCTCCGTTACGTTGGCACCAATCATATGTGCACCTAGTAATTCGCCATATTTAGCATCAAATATCAATTTCACAAAACCGTCTTTAGCTCCTGCAGCACTTGCCTTACCAGAAGCAGAGAATGGGAATTTACCCACTTTTAATTCATAACCAGCTTCTTTAGCTTTCTCTTCTGTATAACCTACTGATGCTATCTCAGGGCTGCAATAAGTACATCCTGGTATGTTATTGTAATCAATCGGCTCTGGACTATGTCCTGCAATTTTCTCAACACAAGTAATACCTTCTGCTGATGCTACGTGAGCTAAAGCAGGTCCGTGAACAATGTCTCCAATGGCATAAACACCAGGAATATTTGTTTTGTAGTAATCGTCAACAATTACTTTTCCTTTATCAGTAGCTACGCCTATATCTTCAAGACCAATACCTTCAATGTTAGTAGAAACACCAACCGCTGATAATACTATATCACAGTCGATAACTTCATCACCTTTCTTAGTCTTAACCGTCACTTTGCAACCTTTGCCTTTGGTATCCACATTAGTTACTTCAGCACTGGTCATTACTTTCATACCAGACTTTTTGAAGTTTCTTTCCAATGCTTTAGATACCTCTTCGTCCTCTACAGGAACAATTCTTGGCATAAATTCTACCACAGTAACTTCAGTGCCCATAGCATTGTAGAAATAGGCAAACTCAACACCAATAGCTCCTGATCCAACAATCACCATTTTCTTAGGTGCTTTGTCCAATACCATGGCTTGTCTGTAACCAATGATTTTTTTACCATCGATAGGCATGGTTGGCAACTCTCTTGAGCGACCACCTGTTGCCACTATAATGTGCTCAGCAGAGTAAGTTTCAGTTTTACCGGCATCATCCTTAACTTCTATTTTCTTTCCAGCTTTCAGCTTCCCAAAACCCATGATCACATCGATTTTGTTTTTCTTCATCAAAAACTGAACTCCTTTACTCATGCCATCAGCAACTCCACGGCTACGCTTCACTACATCAGTAAAATTCACATCAGCACCTTTAATAGAAATACCATAATCACTGGCGTGCTGGATATATTCAAAAACATTAGCACTTTTTAATAAGGCTTTGGTAGGGATACATCCCCAATTCAAACAGATTCCTCCTAATGATTCCTTCTCGACTACCGCCACTTTCAATCCTAGCTGAGAAGCTCTGATTGCAGCCACATAACCACCGGGACCTGTTCCTAATACTATTAAATCATATGAATTAGCCATGTTATATCTAGTTAGTTCTTTACTTAATTTCTGGGATCGCAAATTTAATGTAAATGGGTTTAGAAAAAAATTTAGCTCAACACATTGATCCAGTCTAAATGTGTTGTTATCACAATATGCTTCGACAAGCTGAGCATGACTAAAGATTTTACTTTGTCTTAGCCATAAGTTTTATTTTCTTTGGGTATTCAAAACGCAAATAAATCAAATGAAATTATTAGAAGGAAAGACCGCGCTGATCACTGGTGCATCAAAAGGAATTGGAAGAGCAATAGCTCAAAAATTTGCTGAACAAGGTGCTAATGTGGCATTCACCTATTTATCAAGTGTTGAAAAAGGACAAGCGTTAGAACAAGAATTGGCCTCAGCTGGTATTAAAGCGAAAGGTTATCGTTCAGACGCTTCAGATTTTGCCGCGGCAGAACAGCTGATTAATGATGTTGTGGCAGATTTTGGTTCGTTGGACATTTTGGTAAACAATGCCGGTATTACCAAAGACAACCTTCTATTAAGATTAAGTGAAGCTGATTGGGATGCTGTGATTAACATCAACCTGAAATCTTGCTTCAATACAGTAAAGGCAGCTACTAAAACTATGATGAAGCAGCGTTCTGGTTCTATCATTAACATGACCTCAGTAGTAGGACTCAAAGGTAATGCGGGTCAGGCTAACTATGCCGCTTCAAAAGCTGGTATTCTAGGATTCACAAAATCTGTTGCTTTAGAATTAGGCTCCAGAGGTATAAGATCAAACGCTATTGCACCAGGATTTATAGAGACTGAAATGACAGAAGTACTGGATGAGAAAACAGTGCAAGGCTGGAGAGATGCCATTCCTTTGAAACGTGGTGGTTCTCCAGATGATGTGGCCAATGCTTGTGTGTTCTTAGGTTCTGATATGTCAGCATACATTACAGGCCAGACCATTCAGGTTGATGGCGGGATGTTGACTTGATAGACTATGAGATTAATTTGTTTAATTCTACTAATGAACATAGCAACTGTATGTTCAGCTCAGTTTGGTTATGCTATTACAAATGAAAATGATACTATAAAAGGGTATGTTAAGTACCAAAGAAACTATCTTAACAATCATCTTGAGTTAGAAATTTGGAAGACTAAAAGAGATAAAAACCCTCAAAAATTTCCTTTAAATCAATTTAAAGAATATACATTCAAAAAAGATACTTTTAGAATCTTAACAAATTGCATTGTAGACTATCATGATAGAATTGCTGAATATGATAAAATTGAATTCAGACTAGAACAAAATGGAAAATTGACTCTATACTCCAATTATAGTAACTCTTCTTTTTCAATTCCTGGAGGACCAGGAGGTGGTATGATGACCTATTCAACATCAAGCAAAATTTATTTTATTGCAGATGAAAATGGAAATATACA
>NZ_SMLV01000363.1 GCF_009711525.1 Fulvivirga lutimaris | reverse complement strand
TGTTGAAGCAGGGTTTGGCCAGGCTAAAAATACAGTCAACATATTGTTTAAGAATACGCTTACCCCAGTAATCGGTATTCTAACTTATTTCCTTATTGGCTTTAATCTTATGTACCCGGGCTTTTTAGCTGGAGAGGGTTATGAGTGGTTTGGCTTTGCAGGGTTCTTCCTTACCCTACCGGAAGGTGGAACTACAACTGATTATGTAGGTGGAGGTTATACTTACTGGACGGACTTTTTGTTCCAGGCTATGTTTGCTGCCACAGCCGCTACAATTGTGTCTGGGGCAGTAGCTGAGAGAATTAAAATCACATCTTACCTGATATTTACTCTAATCTTTGTTGGTATTGTGTATCCTGTTATTGGTAGCTGGAAGTGGGGATACGGGTTCCTTGATGATATGGATTTCTATGATTTTGCGGGTTCTACATTAGTACACTCTGTAGGTGGCTGGGGAGCTTTAGCAGGTATTATTATTGTTGGGCCACGACTTGGTAAATATGTAGATGGAAAAGTCATTGACAAGCCCGGTTCAAGTGTGCCTTTGGCAGTAATTGGTGTATTCCTTCTTTGGTTGGGTTGGTTTGGCTTTAATGGAGGATCCGTTCTATCTGCTGATCCTGGACTTACCTCATTTGTATTGGTAACTACTTGCCTAGCCGCTTGTACAGGAGCAATAGGAGCACTTATAGCTAGTTACTTCGTTTTTAAAAGATTAGATCTTGGTATGGTACTTAATGGTGTACTTGCTGGCCTTGTTGGTATCACAGCTGGTGCTGATGTAATCAATCCAGGATGGGCACTATTTGTTGGGCTTGTTGCAGGTATTCTTGTAGTGCTTTCGGCAGTTACTCTTGATAAGTTAAAGCTTGATGATATGGTAGGTGCTGTTTCTGTGCATTTAACCTGCGGTATCTGGGGAACATTAGCAGTTGGCCTGTTCTCAACTAACCCAGATCATTCATTTTTAACTCAACTTTTAGGCGTAGCAGTTTGTGGTGCAGCAGCGTTCATTTCTGCATTCCTGATATTCTTTATAATGAAGAAAACATCTGGGGTGCGTGTATCTGAAGAGCACGAAAAGGCCGGTTTGGATAGCCATGAGCATGGCATCAGAGGATATACTATCGTGTATGACGAATAGTATATAAAATAACAAAGCTCCGCCTGATATAGATTGGACACCTCATCAGGCAGGAGCTCTCAACAATTAAATATTTCATTAATCGTAACTCAAATTTAAAATGAAAAATCGTAACATTTTATCAATAATGGCCCTTTTCTTATCATTTAGTGTAGCATTTGCCCAGGAAGAGGTAGAAGAAACTGAGTCTTCGGCTGTAACTGTCTCAGGATCAGTGGATGCCTACTTTAGAACAAATTTGGGTGCTCCTAATAAATTACCGGGAGATGCTCCGGGTACTTCTTTTGCCAACAGACCAGGATTTTCTCTTGGAATGGTAAACCTAGTTTTAGCAAAAGAAGGTGAAAAGGCTGGTTTTGTTGCCGATCTTGTATTCGGCCCGAGAGGAGAGGATGCCGTTTTCGGCTCTCCAATGAATTCTGTTTTAAATGGTTCTTTAGGAGGTAGCGCACAAATAGTAAATCAATTATACGCTTATTGGAATGTTAGCGATAATGTTACGTTGACCATGGGTAACTTCAACACCTTCTTAGGTTATGAGGTGATATCTCCAACAGCCAATTTTAATTACTCTACATCATATATGTTTAGCTACGGTCCTTTCTCACATACAGGACTAAAGGCTGATTTTGCACTTTCTGATGATATGTCAGCAATGGTTTCTATTATGAACCCTACTGATATGACTGAATTCAACATTGTTGGTACTTATACTTTAGGTGCGCAGTTTGGAATTAAGGGTGTTTACTTCAACTTCCTTTATGGAGATCAGGATGGCAAGCTGGATGAAGATTTGGATACAGATGGAGATTTTTCAGCAGGAAGCACATTTCAGGGTGATATCACAGCAGGTTTTGATCTTTCTGATAACTTATTTCTTGGTTTAAATGCTACTTACAATAGCACTGGAGCTGGTGAATTTGTAAATGGCACTTCTATAGAAGATGTCGATGGTGATGCTGCTGGTTTTTACGGGTTGGCAGGATACTTTCAGGTAGCTACTTCCGATGCACTTTCTTTAGGCGCTAGAATAGAGTACTTCCAGGTTTATAATGGAGGACTTGGTGTTATTGGTTTAGATGCTGACGGAGACGGAAGTGTTATTGACCTTACCCTATCTGCTCAATATAAAGTAGGTGATCTTACTATTATTCCAGAATTCAGGTTAGATAGCTCTTCGGAAGACTCTTTTCAGGATAATGACTATCAGCCAACTAAGAGCCTTTCCTCATTTGTATTAGCAGCAGTTTACTCATTCTAAAACCTTACAACCAATGCAACTAACCATGCTTTTACTATTCACTTTATCGCAGCTAACAAGCACACCGCTTGAGTATAGCTTTGATGATAGTGGGAAGATAGTATTCATGGAAGTTGTCAGTACAGAAATTGGTTTTGATACCCTGGTTCAGAATGTTGAGAATCTGGGCTTTGAAAAAGTTCAGAATGGAGATGAAGAGCAAGGATTCAGTAAGGAAGCGTCATTTATGCTTTATAATAAGCGAATAAGCAAGGTGCCTCATGGCCGGTTGACTTATAATGTGCAGGTAGATGTAAAGGAGAACAGGTATAGGTATGTGATCACTGATTTGATTTTTCATGAATATGAGCGGAACAGGTATGGTAGGTATGAGGAGAAGAGAAATGGACAAATGGCTCTTGAGCCTTTGCTAGCTGAGCCTGATAAACAATGGGAAAATCATAAACAGACGATTTTAAAGAAAATGGAAAGTGAAGTGGCAATGCTAAAAAGTGAAATAGTAGCTGTACCCCTTGAAGAGGAGCAAAAAAGTGAAGTGAAAATAAATGATGACTGGTGATTTTTCACCAATAATAAATTGATTAACTGATTAATAATTTAACTACAACTATGGCGAAGACTAAATTAGAGTACATCTGGTTGGACGGTTATAAGCCCACCCAGAGTTTAAGAAGTAAGACAAAAATTGTTTCAAGATTTGATGGAACTCTGGATGAATGTCCAATGTGGTCCTTTGATGGAAGTTCAACAGAGCAAGCAGAAGGAAATTCGTCAGACTGTCTTTTAAAGCCAGTGGCGGTTTTTCCTGATGCGGGTAGAAAAAATGCTTACTTGGTAATGACTGAGGTGCTAAATCCTGATGGAACACCTCATGTTACCAATGGTAGAGCTACTATTGATGATGAGGATGATGATTTCTGGTTCGGATTTGAGCAGGAGTACTTCCTATGGAATCCGGATACGAATTTGCCTTTAGGTTTCCCAACCAATGGATTCCCAAGTCCTCAAGGCCCTTATTACTGCTCTGTAGGCGCAAAAAATGCTTTCGGTAGAGATATTATAGAGGAGCATCTGGATCTTTGTTTAGAGGCTGGCCTCAATGTAGAAGGTATTAATGCAGAAGTGGCAACTGGGCAGTGGGAGTTTCAAGTGTTTTCTAAAGGAGCACAGCAAGCTGGAGATCAGGTGTGGGTAGCACGTTATTTAATGGAGCGTACGGCAGAGAAATACGGATTGTCAATTAACTGGCATCCAAAACCATTGAAAGGTGACTGGAATGGTTCAGGAATGCATGCTAACTTCTCTAATAGCTTGCTAAGAGAGGCTGGCGATAAGAGTGTTTATGAATCTGTATGTTCAAGTTTTGCTCCATTTGTAGAAGAACACATTGCTGTTTATGGTGCTGATAATGATCAAAGATTGACAGGAGCACATGAAACTCAATCAATAGATAAGTTTAGCTATGGAGTTTCTGATAGAGGAGCCTCTATTAGAATTCCTATTGCTACTGTAGAAAATAATTGGAAAGGATGGTTGGAAGACAGAAGACCTGCTTCTAATGGAGATCCCTATAAAATTGCGGCAAGAATCATCAAAACGGTGAAATCTGCCGAAGTGTTAGTGTAGTTTGATTAAGTATAAGTTCAGTCATTATCGGGTGTTCTGACGGAACACCCGAAATGACATTCAAACTTGACATAAAACACTAAGAAAAAACTTTAACCAAAACCTGTGAACGTTAAAAGGTCAGTCTACCAGAGACTGGCCTTTTTTTATGATTCAAGCTTTTTTCTTAGTCCTCCCATATTTTATGATTCTTAGCCTTAGGCCCTTTTGGTTTATTGGCTACTGACTTAACGGCAACTAAATTAGTCTCGGTTGCTTCCCATGCCTTAGCATTTTTGGCCTCAGGTCCGGATAATTCCGAAGTTTGAGATTTTGTAGCTAATGTAGTTTTTGCACTCTTATCTTGCCATGGCTTGTAGTTCTTGGCAGCAGGGCCTTTGAGATCGCCCTTACTCTGACCAAAACTTACCAGGCAGCCGAATGAAAGTGCTGCAGATATTATTAAAGTCTTCATGATGCGTTTAGATTAAGTATAAGTTCAATTCCAATTATAAGTTTTTATACGAACAAAACAAACGTTTGTTAGGCAAATGGAGGTAGTTTCTTAAAATTTTTATGAAAAATATTTCACTATATATTAGTTATACCTAGAACTTCTATATATAATTGCATAGAACTTCTATGTAAAGACAATCTATGTACTCTAAAGAATTATTAAAAGGAACACTAACTACTATCATTCTCAAGCTATTGTCGCACAATGGTAAAATGTATGGTTATGAGATTACGCAACGTGTCAAGATTTTATCTGATGACAAGATATTGATCAAGGAAGGTTCATTATATCCTGCACTGCATAAGTTGAAAGATGATGGACTTGTAAAAACAGATGAAGAGATGGTAGGGAATAGGGTAAGGAAATATTATAGCCTAACCGAGAAAGGAAAGCTTTGCACTGAAGAAAAGGTAAATGAACTTCATCAGTTTATAGGAACGTTGCAAAATATTCTTACCGATAAACCCTCAATAGCATGACACTATCTCCACTTCAAGTCGATTTGATAAAGGGTGATATCAGGCAGAACGGTATAGAGCTGAGTGAATTGCAAGATGACCTTCTGGATCATATCTGCTGTATATTGGAATATGAAGGTAATGAAGCTTCTCCTTTCGATGAGGTCTATGAAAGGGTAAAGCGCCAATTCTTTCCTGATGGGTATCGGGAAATTCAAGAGCAAACTAATTATTTAATAACTCAAAAATACAACACCATGAAAAAAGTAATGAATGTAATCGGAATCGGAAGCTCGGCAGTTCTCATGCTAGGCTCTATTATGAAAATTCAATCGCTGCCAGCATCAAATGAATTGATACTGTTAGGGGCTATTGGGTTGACGCTGGGCTATTTGCCCATGTTGCTGATTTTAACTTTAAAGCAATCAGATATGCTGCTAAGTAAGATCAGAAATGTAAGTGGTTTCTTTGGAGCAGAGGCCTTTATTGTTGGCGTCCTCTTTCAGGTGCTACACTTACCTGGCGGCCAGGAGCTTTTATTTCTTGGAATGGGCATTGTGCTAATGATATTCTTGCCATTGTTATTTAAATCAGCGGGAGCAGATGCGTTAACCAAGCTGCAGCCTGCAACCATTTCTGTTTTGTTACTGGCTATTGTAAGCACTTTTTTCGCTTTTAGTAACAAGAAAACCACTCACGGCTATAGAGATTCTTTGTTAGCTGTTAATGCTAATCTGGAGGCATCAATTAGTTCTAAAATGACCAGATTAACAACCATTAGAAAGGGCTCAAATCAAACTGCTCTTAATACTTCGTCACAAGATGTCATTAATTACATTGATGGATTAAAGACGTATATTATTCTTCAGGTTGACCCAGCATCTGAGAGTAAAAAGCTAGATAATTCAAACGTAATTGTTCAGGGAGATAATTTAAGAGATGTTATGATTGAGAATAGAGCTAATCATCAATTTAACGGTCAGGAGTTGATTGACAAGCTTTCAAATTTCAATAAAGAATTGAAAGCAGTTGATCCGCAAATGCAATCGCCTTTGTTGGCAATAAAGAATGAGAATACATGGCTGAATGAGAAGTTTAATAATGCTTACGACACAAATGGTTTATACAGCATTTATTGCCTGCTTTCTCAAATTCAATTAGAAGTGACATCGCTGGAAATTGAGGCTTTAAGCCAGCACAATTAGTATTATCAGGTTAATTATGAATAGTTTTAGTCCCGGGTTGGTTTCCCGGGACTTTTTTTTATGCTAATGCTTCTCTAAAACATAAATCTTAAAGAAGCCTTTAAAACCGCCATTCATAGTTTTTACACGCTTGAGATTTGAGTGCTTCAAAATGTCACTTAGCTTTCTTGTAATATCTGTGGCGATCAAGTTGGTGAAAAGGTTTCCAATTTTTCTGCCCAAACTCAGTTCACTCTCATCAGGAATAAACTTATCATACACAGTCACTTTTCCTCCTGGCTTCAATACTCTTTCCACTTCCTTAATACATGCCACCGGGTCCGGAATTACGGCAAGAATTAAATGAAGAATTATACAGTCAAATTTAGCATCATCAAATTCCAACTTCTGACCATCCATAACTCTGGCCACTCCATTAAGATTTAATGCTTTGATACTACCATTCATTCGAGACACCATTGAGGGCGTAATGTCTGTAGCAGTGACATTTACAGTTTGTGGCAAAAATTGAAGATCTAAACCGGTTCCACCTCCAACTATTAACACATTATCATTAGATTTTAATTCAAGTTGTTCAATTGACAATCTTCTGTAGTTATTGAAAACATTCCCAACAAGATCGTAAATGGGAGTAAAAACAGTATATCTGATTTTATTCCAGGCATTGGTATTTACTCTCATTTCACTTTCTTGAATTTCAGTCTAAGACTGTTGGTCACTACACTTACACTGCTCATAGCCATGGCTGCTCCGGCTATCATCGGGTTTAGTAAGAAACCGTTGATAGGGTAGAGTACCCCAGCTGCTATTGGAATACCAATCACATTATAGATGAACGCCCAAAAAAGGTTTTGGCGAATGGTAGCCACAGTTTGCTTAGACAGTTTAATGGCCGCAGGTATTTTGGTCAAATCTGAGCTTATGATTGTCATTTTGGCAACATCCATTGCAATATCACTTCCTTTGCCCATAGCAATGCTTACATCAGCCTGGGCAAGTGCGGTACTATCATTAATACCATCGCCAACCATGGCCACAGTTTTTCCATTGGCTTGCAGTTGTTTTACATATTCCGACTTGTCTTGAGGGAGTACTTCTGCACGATAGTGACTTATGCCTACTTTGTTGGCAATGGCTGAAGCTGTTGCTTCATTATCTCCAGTAAGCATATGAATTTCAATATCTAGTGCCTTAAGTGCGGCTATAGCTTCGGATGAAGAAGTTTTTATTTTATCTGCTATTGAAAGTACTGCCAGTGCCTGTTTTTCATCAGCAAACCAAATAACAGTTTTAGCCTCTTTTTTCCAGACATTGCTTTTGTTTTGAAGAGACTCATTTATTTCAATGCCGTTCTCATCCATCAGTTTCTTATTACCGATAAAATATACCTTACCATCATGATTTCCAGAAGCACCTTTGCCTGTTATGCTGTTAAATGATGATATTGAAGCTGATGAAATATCGCTAAAATGATCTACAACCGCAGCGGCAAGTGGGTGTTCCGACTGCTGCTCAAGACCCAGTAAGATGTCCTTTTGATCATCATTATCATTAAGCCAGGATATATCCGTTACCACTGGTTTTCCTTCTGTTATAGTTCCGGTTTTGTCCAGCACCACTGTGTCTATTTTCTTTGCAAGCTCAAGGCTTTCAGCATCTTTTATAAGTATACCGTTGCTGGCTCCTTTACCTACGCCAACCATGATAGCCGTTGGTGTTGCTAGTCCCAAGGCACAAGGACAAGCGATGACAAGTACTGTAACCATGGACAATAAGGCTTGAGTAAATGCATGTTCTCCACCAACGAAATACCACACTACAAAAGTGATCAGTGCGATTCCAATTACTATTGGGACAAATATGCTGGCAATCTTATCTACAAGCTTTTGAACAGGGGCTTTGCTGCCTTGTGCATCTTGCACCATTCTAATGATTTGGGACAGCAATGTATCATGACTTAGTTTTTTTACTTCAAATTTGAAGCTTCCCTTCTGATTAATAGTCCCTGCCAGTACCTTATCGCCTTCCTTTTTTTCGATAGGAATAGGTTCACCACTCATGGCGCTCTCATCAACATTAGAGCTGCCTTCTGTGACCGTACCATCCAGGGCTATTTTCTCTCCGGGCTTTACCTGAATAATATCACCCAATCGCACTTTCTCAATAGGCGTTGGCATGGCGTGTTTGTTACCAATCACCACATTAACCATTTTTGGCTGCAAGCCCATTAGTTTTTTAATGGCAGATGAGGTGCTGCTTTTAGCTTTTTCTTCCAGGTATTTGCCCAATAAGATGAAGGCTATTACTACAGCAGCTGCTTCGAAATAAACATGAGGGTGAAGTCCGCGGCTTAGCCAATAGTTTGGGGATAATGTATTAAACACACTAAACAAATAGGCTACACCTGTACTTAGCGCTACCAATGTGTCCATGTTTACCTGTCTGTGTTTAGCTTGTTTTATGGTATTGATAAAGAAGTCTTTACCAAACCAAAAAACTACAGGCGTTGCCAAAGCCCACATTATTTCATTGGCATAAGGAATAGAAGAGTGCCCATCGCTGCTCATAAAAAACATTCCGATGATAACAATGGGTAAAGAGAGGATAATAGCGCCTATAGTTTTGTTTTTTACCTCCCTAATTTTAGCAGCTTGTTGAGCCTCCATTTTCTCGGAGGTCAATTCGGTATCCTCTATTTCCAGATCATATCCTATAGACTGCACAACTTCCTGAAGTCTGGAGGGTTTTACCTGTGCATCATCATAACTTATATTAACAGTGCCATTGGCAAAATTTACAGCCGCCTGCTCCACACCATCCTGACTATTGAGCATGCTCTCTACGCTATTGGCGCAAGAGGCGCACGTCATGTGAAGTACAGGGTATGTCTTTTTTATAAGATTTGTGTCACTCATTATTCTAAATGCTATTCTTAAACTATGATACAAATGTCCGGTACCCAGGTAGCATAGACGTTACATGATTTTCATAATCATTTTCAAGATTTACACTTTGTCCAAAGGTTTGCGCTTCTCAGTACGGATATTTTTGAAGTAGCTGGGAGTAAGACCAGTAACTTTTTTAAACTGACTACTTAGATGGGCTACGCTAGAATAATGAAGCTTAAAAGCAATTTCGCTTAAGGTCAGCTCATCATAAACCAGTAATTCTTTGACCTTTTCAATGCGCTGGGCAATGTAGAATTTCTCAATGGTGGTGCCTTCTACTTCAGAGTATATGTTACTCAGATAGTGGTAATCATAATTCAATTTTTCGGCAAGATAGTCTGATAAGTTGGTTTTAAGCTGACCATCTGTATGATGGACAAGTTCGATAACTGTGGTTTTTATTTTATCTATGATTTGACTTTTCTTGTCATCAATGAGCTCAAATCCTATGTCTGAAAGTTTTGCATCAATGGAGTTTAACTGCTCATTTGTTAACTGCTCAATTGTGTCAACCATTCCAAGGTTAATATCATTAATTTCTAATCCTTCTGATTTAAAAAGTTGCTCTACCGCCATTATGCAGCGATTGCAAACCATGTTTTTAATAAAAATCTTCATGCATCAATGTTAGAAAACAGAATTTAATAATGAACACTATGAAGCCTGAACAGGTTCAAGTATTCCTAACATGGACTTAAAGTCATCTTTTATTTGATGCACAGTTTTGGGAGCTGTTTTGGTGAATTTTATGATCGAATGTTTATAATGCTTTGATTCGATATCGATGAAATACTGCATTTTGGAAACTGAATCCTTGAATGCATTTGCATCCTGAAATTCTTCAAACGAAGAAACCCTGAGGTTAGCAATATCATCAAATTTAACGAGCTTATTTTTTATGCCAGTTGCGCTTTTCAATCGGACGGTTTTTGAAGCAAGGTTAATTTCTACCTCAAGAGGCACTTCTGTATCGGTCAGCAACTTATAAAGTGCTGCGAACAATACAAAGCTTGCTATGGTCACCATTGTAATATTGGTATAGATTGAAAGTAGTGGAAGAGCAACAATAAGAACGGCTGAGATGATCTTCCATAGGGTGATCATGGCAGAGGGTCTGTTAAATGTTATCAGGCTATTAGTTTGACTGAAAGAGTAATTCTCAGACTCCAAAATCTTGGCCAATTCTAGACTTAGCATGTAACAAGATAGTAAAAAAAACAATCTTGCAAAGTCCTTATTGGCTATATAGTATTGATTATGAGGATATTCTTATTAATTTTCTGCAGGTTAAACTCAAAATATTATGTCGACAAACTCAAAATTGATAGCCATCATCGGCCTGTTTTTTATTTCTACAAATATGTTAGCACAATCATCACTTCCTTACAGAGAGGTTCCTGAAAACCCAAAAGAATACAGTGCAGGAACCGTGGCAGCAAGACTTATTGACGGTCTTGGATTTAGGTTTTACTGGGCTACAGATGGGCTAACAGAGTCTAATTTAAATTTCAAACCTAGTGAAGAGGGTAGGACTATTGCACAGACGGTTCAACATATTTACGAGATGTCTTTTATGGTGGTGAATGCTACCACCAACAAAGTAAATCAGCGTGCAGATACCACTTTGACTTTTATGCAGATGCGTGAACAAACACTTAGTAATCTGTATCAGGCCAGTGAAATTCTCAAGAAATCGGACGATCTTGAAAATATGAAGATCATTTATGAAGGTAAAAATGGGAGAGTAGAGTACCCATTTTGGAACCATCTCAATGGTCCTATTGCAGATTGCTTATGGCATGTTGGTCAGATAGTTAGCATGAGAAGAACGGATGGCAACCCTATAGCAGGAAATCTGAGTTTCTTTAATGGCAAAGTGGTTGAATAGTTATTCAGGGTACTTCTTGTTCATATAGGCTACAGATGCTTCAATCAATTCCCTTAGAACATCCATATCTATATCAGCCAGCTTTTTAACATAGAGGCATGACTTGCCAGTCCTGTACTTACCTAGTTTTTCCATTAACTCATCATACCTGGAAAAACCTGCCATAATGTAGAGTGTAAGGGCAGTTTTTCTCGGAGAGAAACCTGCTCTAAAGAAATCTCCCTCACGTCCACTGTCATATTTATAATGGTAGTTGCCAAAACCTACCATAGTGGCACCCCACATTTTAGGTTCGCTACCTGTGATTTCCTGCATTAGCTTTACAAGATTATGGGAGTCATTGCGCTTGGTTTCATCATCAATACTGTTGATGAAATCGGTAACAGAAAGGTCGGTTTCTTTGGTTTTATTCTCTGACATGTGTTTGGAATTAGGAAAAGTAATTTACCAAATGAATCCTTTATTTGAAAATTCGGTTTTAACTTGAGACTTCATTAACTAACTAACAATGAGCAAGAAACTTGAATCAATCACCCCTGAGTTGAAATCCTTCATTGAGCAGCAAAAGATCTTTTTTGTAGGTACTGCAATGGCCGAAGGTACAGTTAATGTTTCACCTAAAGGTATGGACTCTTTAAGGGTTATTAATGAAAATAGGGTGATGTGGTTAAACCTTACCGGAAGTGGAAATGAAACTGCTACTCACCTGCAAAATGAGAATAGGATAACCATCATGTTCTGTGCTTTTGAAGGCAAGCCGTTGATTTTGAGATTATATGGTAAGGCCAAAGTTTATCATGAAAGAGATGAAGCGTTTGAAAAATATATTGACCTGTTTTCGACCTCTGCTGGTGCACGTCAAATTATTGAGGTAGATGTTGAATTAGTACAGACCTCATGTGGTTTCGCAGTTCCTTTAATGGACTTTAAAGAGGAGCGGACCATCCTTAAAGATTGGGCTGATAAAAAGGGTGAAGAAGGCATTCGTGATTATTGGAAAGAAAAAAATACAGTAAGTCTTGATGGTCATGAAACCAAGATTTTTGATAATTAGCTTTTCATTTAAGTCATGTCGATATGGAGCGAAGCGCAATGAGACATCTCCTTTATTATACTTTATGTAACCTTTAAGAGACTTCTCACTTCACTACGTTTCGTGTCGAAGTGACGATAATGAACTAGTCCTCAAACACCTTTACTTTCCTGGATACTGTTCTTAAAATCATAAATGAGACGAAAATCAAGCCTGCATAAATACCCGCATCGGCAAATTCTTTAAGGATAATACTGCCTGTAAAGAAAAGTACACTATAGGCAAAGATGATCGCGCTGATCCAACAGATGCCAAGTTGCATAATCCGCTTTCCATTCGACTCTTTTCTGAATGGTCTCCAGTTACCATCAGGGTTTATCTTATCGAAGAAGCTTTTAAGGACAGTGCTATCCGTTGGTTTTGTGACAAATGCTGTGATGATCCATGCTATCGTTGTCAATCCAACAGTGAAAAAAAAGCTTCTTGGGTCTTCGCCAATTCCCTTTCCCCAGGCCGGATCAAAGTTTACAAATACAAACTTTGCCAATCCGTAACCGACAAAAGGTGCTATTGTGGCTACTATTTCTGTCCAGGCATTGATGCGCCACCAGTACCATCTCAAAATCATAACCAGACCAAGACCAGCACCGCACTCTACAATAAATGCCCAAACACCAGAAATAGAATTGATCTGAGAAGTGACGAATAGAGCAATAAACATGATAACAATGGTTCCTATTCTTGAGGCTCTTACCAGTAGTTTATTATCGGCCTTAGGGTTGATGAACCGCTGATAGAAATCGTTGATCAGATAACTTGTTCCCCAATTAAGCTGGGTCGATATCGTACTCATATAAGCAGCAAAGAAAGCCACCAATAATAACCCCTTGAGTCCTGTAGGAAGGAAATCCTTCATGGCCATAACGTAGCCAAGCTTGCTGTCAGCAGCACTTAGATCAGGGTATAAAATTACAGCACATAAAGCCACAATAATCCATGGCCACGGGCGGATACAGTAGTGTGCTATTTGAAAGAATAGGGTAGAATAAATGGCATCTTTTTCTGATTTAGTGCTCATCATTCGTTGTGCGATGTATCCACCACCACCAGGCTCACCACCCGGATACCAGCTTGCCCACCATTGAACACCAATGAATGCAAAGAAACTACCAACACCAAGGGCTAACATTGTTCCCGAACCTTCGCTTCCTACGGCAGGGAAAAACGACAATGTGCCTTCTGGTAAGCTCGATTTTAGGTTGTCAATTCCACCAATCTGTTCAGAGTTAAGCACTAGAACAGCCAGAATAATACTACCAATCATGGCAATACCAAACTGAATAACATCAGTAAATGCTACCCCTAATAATCCAGACATGGCAGAGTAGGAGGAAACCAATATCATGGCACCGGCTACGTACCACAAAAGCTGATTGTCAGGAATATCGAAGAACACTTTGAGTAATGACATCAGTGCAACGTTGACCCAGCCTATGATGAGTACATTCATAAAAACCCCAAAATAAATGGAGCGAAAACCTCTTAAGAATTTAGCAGGTTTACCGCTGTACCTCATTTCAATCAGCTCAATATCAGTAAGCACTTCAGCCCGCCTCCAGTATCGGGCAAAGAAAAAAGTGGTAAGCATACCACCTGCCAGCATGTTCCACCACAGCCAGTTACCGGCTATCCCGTTCTGTGCGACTAATTCTGTTACAGCCAAAGGTGTATCAGCGGCAAAGGTGGTGGCCACCATAGAAATACCGGCTATGTACCAGGGCAGATTTCTGCCACCAAGAAAGAAGCTGCTGATATCTTTTCCGGCCTCTTTTCTGAATTTAAGACCAATAAAAAGCGTGATGCCAATGAATATTATAATGATTAGATAATCCCAAAGTGCGAGTTCCATACAAGAAAAAATTTGGATTAAATTACCCAATATTTTATTCCTTACAAGACCGCTTAAAGAATAGAAAGTATATAAATAAAAAAAGTCCCGGTAACCACTCCGGGACTTAAACTATCAACTTCACCTAAACACTATATAATGAAGATCTTTTAGAGGTTAGCTCTCAGGCCAGCCATCAATAGCATTGATGTTCTGTCTGTTCCTAAGAACTCACTTTTCTCTTGGTTTAATAAGTTTCTGCCGTTAACGTAGATGTCAATTTTGCTGCTCAACTTGTAGTTAACTTTGGCATTTAAAATCAACCTGCCGTCAATTTCCCCTGCAGTAGTTGCTGGGTTTCCAATTGCACTATTGTAAAAGCTGTATTGGCTTTGCTCTCCAGTGTAGTAAGGGTTTAAGTTAATTGTCAGCTTATCTGTGGCTTTGTAGTTCAAGTAAAATCCACCAAAAACTGAAGGAGTTTGATCATTTTCTACATTGCTAAGATCTGCAAGTCCTAGGAATGTCTGAGAAGAAGCAACGTTGTCAGTCTCAGTTTTCTGCAATGTCAGGAATGGCTTCAATTGAAATTTAGTACTGGCTACATAGTTAGCAGAGATTGTTATCCCGTTCTGCACTGACTTAGCCGGCATGTTTTGAAATACAAAGTAGTCACCACCCAATGTGTAAGGAGCTTGAGGGAACTGAGCCACTAGTGCATTTGTATTTTTTGCCTCTTGTCTGAACAATTCAAAGTTTAATTCAAACTTGCTGCTCAACTTAGTTCTGTAACCAAGCTCGTACATTTGAATTTGGAAAAGGTCTAGGTTTTGATCTCCCTGGTAATAAAGGTTAGCAGCTGGAAACTGAACATCTAAGAAGTTAGGGCCGATAAATGAACCACTATTAGATTTCGAAACAACAGCTCTTATCAAGTTCTGATCATTGATATCATAAGTAGCAGCAAATTGATATGAGAAGTATGCCTCATCTGGAGAGTTAAATTTGTCTACTCTACCGCCAGCTACAAGTCTTAATTTTTCAGTTAATTCAATATCAGCCATCAAAGATCCAGCGATATTTTCTACTGTTTGCTCGCCTTGCAAAACGCCTATAGTGCCCTGAGTAATATCAACATAATCTTCATTGTTATATGCCGCACTTTGGTAGCTAAAGCCAGGACGCAAAGAGAATTTGTCAGAAATGTTCCAGTTATACTCTAAGCTGGCATCAATGATTGAATAATCATACTGAAGTAATATTTGTTGCCCACCTTTGTTAAGGTTATCAAATCCTGTTGTATAAGAAATTCTACCTGCAAGTCCACTTTTGTTAAATGTTAGGTTTAAATACTCTGACTCATAAATTGAAGTTGAAAAGGGAGTAGTACCATTTTGCGAAAATGGCTTCACCACTTCGGCTCTTTGAAGTCCAGTTTGCAATCCTATATTAAAATCTTCTGCAACGTCATAATCAAGCATTAAATTCAATCCTTTTCTATCCACTGCGGTTTCAAATTCACCTGCTGCAGGAGCTTCGTAAGAACCAATACTGTACAAAAAGATTTCATCGTCTTGTCTGTCTCTTAATTGGAAGTTACCAGATATTTGAGCTGACAATTTTTCATTGAATTTGTAACCTAACCTTAATCCACCTACTGTAGTATTGTCTGTGCCAGAAGCAATGTTTCCATTTACCACAACACCTTCCTGATCAACATTTTTAGTAATAATGTTAATTACACCTGCCACAGCATTTGGTCCGTAAAGCGGAGCTGATGGACCTCTCACAACCTCAATTCTTTCTACATCTATAAGGTCTACTGGTAAGGCTTCCCAGTTAGTACCACCAAGGTTATAGTTAAATACAGGGCGTCCATCAATCATGACCAAAGTAATTTGGTTAGCCGATGATGTTCCGTCACCATATCTGTTGATATTGTCAAAACCTCTTAAATGAATATCGTAAGAACCGTTAGTCATTTCTCTAACGATAAGTCCTGGCATCAAACGAAGCGCTTCAGGGATACTAGTAGCTCCTGCATTGTAAATTTCTTCTTTAGTAAGTGTAGAACTTGACAATGGAGCGTCAAATAAAGACTCAGCTTTTTTAGAAACCGAGTAAATGTCAATTTGCATTAGATCTTCTAGAGATAGTTCGAAAAGATCATCACCTTCCTGAGCAAGTGCAGGAAGTGCTAGAGCCATTAAGGCTGCAATTTTGAATGATAATAATAACTTTTTCATGGTATGGGTATTTGATAGTTTCTTATGTATTTCTTAGATAGCTATAGCCAAACTTTTAAGCTGACTAGATACTTTTAATTGAGTACTTTCGATTTTCTGAACATTCATTTCAAAACGGATTTTACCATCCTGATTAACAAAATTGATGTCACTTCCTTGCTTGGCAAGCCCTGGCTTTTCTGTAACAATTAAAGTCTTATTAAGGTTAGATAACTCTCTGATTACTTTGCTGTTACTGGCTGGAATGAACACAAGGTGGTAACTCTCAGACTCGGCAGGATTAGAAAATTCCTTGATAATGATCTTGCCTCCAGAGGCTGTTTTTTTACTTGCCATCTCATTAAATGCAGCCATGAGATCAGCATCATGTCCTAATACTCCAATGGTAACATCTTGCTCTGTTTGTGGCCACTGGATATATCTGATGAAATTATATACGAATAATGATTTTACTTTATTCTCGCCAGTCTGTGCCATTATCGGTGCTGACACCATCCAGAATGCAATTATTAGTTTAGCAATAGTAGAAGTCTTCATTTTGTATCTTGGTTTTTTAATTCTCTGCAAAGGTGGGGGTATGTGTAAACAGTTTTTTAAGCTTTATTACGTAATTCGAAAAATACGTGAATTACGTAGATGAGTGAAAAGCAGTGTGTTTAGAGGATAATTATTTAATTTTTAGACAGAATAGCCGATTTATGAATCTAGATATAAGCCACATTTTTATTATTACTGGTCTGGTTGTTCAGGTCGGCCTGGTGATATTTTGGTTTACCACTGTCCGAAAAAAACTTCAAGAGGCCAGCTTAAAGAAGGCGCTTGACATATTGGAAGAGAAAGAGAAGACCCTCTCATTGATCTATGAGAATACCAATGATTTTATTGCACTACTGAAAAAGGAAGGTGATCAGCTAACCATTATTCGACTTCCAGAGACTTTTATTCAGTCAGTAGAAAAGGAAACTAAGTTTATAGAAAGGGAATTGATCGGTAAGCCGTTGTATTTTTTATATGATAAGGTATTAAAGCTTACTGAAGAAGAAAAAGCGTTTAGGTTGGAAAAAATCAATGCCTTATTTAATAGTAAGGAGACGGTAAAATATGAGGAGCAATTTAAAGCTCCTGATGGGCATAGAGGTCTGTCACAGTCTTCATTGATTCCAATCCTCACAGACAATGAGATAGATTATGTGCTTTATGTAGCTCAGGATATTACCGAAGAACGGTCAATGAATTTGCAACTTGAGTATACGGTAGATGTACTTGAGCGAGTTTATGATAGTAACTTGGCTGCCATTGTTTTATTTAAGGACGGCAAGATAGAAAAGATCAATAAGCGTTTTACAAGTTATTTCGGATACGCATCTGATGAGATTATTGGTGAAACTGCAGAAAAGTTTATACCTGAGAAGTATTGGCATCTGCTAAAAGATGTGCGTAACGATTTGTATGAAAAGGGCGAAGAACTACATTTTGGTAGAGAAAGGGAGATTGTTACCAAAAGAAAGGATGGATCACTTTTTTATTGTGAGTGTGTAATTAGCCCACTTTTGATTCAAGGTATTAAGTATAGCTTCATGTTTATTGTTGATGTGTCAGACTACTATAATGCTCAAAAGGAGTTACTTTCTAGCAAGGAGCGGCTTCAGTCTATTATAGACAACTTACCGGGTATGCTATTCAGACTAGGTACAGATGAGGAATTTACCCTGCAGCATATTAGTGGAAATAGTGAAAAGTACCTGGGCATCACGCAGGAGGAAATTGAGAAACATAATATTAAAGGACGGGATGTTCTGTCCGATGAGTTTATTCAATACTCAAGGTCTATCATAAAAGAAACCTTTGAAAAACAGGAAGCTGGTGAAATGAAGCTACCTATTGAATATAAAGGTATTAGTAAATGGGTGTCTATCAGATTTAAACCTACTCAATTAAGTAATGGGGAGTATGTAATTGACGGATTGTTATTTGATGTTACCAATCAGGTAGAAAATGAAGAGCGACTTTCTCTGGCGATTGAAAGTGCTAGGGAAGGTCTTTGGGATTGGAATATTGAAGATGGCAAACTTGTTTTTAATAACTATCAGGCTGAGATGTTGGGTTATAAGGTAGCCGAAATGTCCAATGATTTCCAGGAGTTTTTTAAGAATATTCACCCTCAGGATATAAAAGATGCGCAGACCAAATTAAGAGCTCACCTAAAAGAAGAGACTGACTATTATGAAACAGAATATCGTGTTAAAACTAAGAATGGTGTCTATAAATGGCTGCTTGTCCATGGCAAGGTGATATCAAGACTTCGTGATGGTAGGGCCCTTAGGGTAATCGGTACCCATGTAGATATTGATGAACGAAAAAAGGCAGAAATAGCTGTTAAAAAAAGCCAGGAACGACTTCTATCTTTGATGTCTAACATTCCAGGTATGGTTTATCGTGGTTCTTATGATGATAACTACGCACTTTCTTTTGTAAGTAATGGAAGTATTCAGCTAACGGGTTATTCTCCCGATGATTTTGTGAAAGGAAAACGTACCATTTTTGAATTGATAAAGGATAGCGACAAGGAGAAAATCAATAAAGAGGTGAAAAGTGCAGTAACTGAAAAACGAGCTTATCAGTTAGTCTATGAAATTAATACTCCTGCAGGTAGCAAATGGGTTTATGATAAAGGTCAGGAAGTTGGTAATGGCTATTTAGAAGGTTTTATAACAGACATAACAGATAGGGTCCAGGCCGAGGAAAGGATAATTAAAACCATTATCGAAACAGAGGACCGGGAGCGTAGCAGGATTGCTAAGGAGCTCCATGATAGTTTAGGTCAGAAGCTCACAACCGTATCTCTAAACTTTAACGCACTCAAATCAAAGGTAGACAAGGGCAGCGATGTTGAGGATAGATTAATGGTGGGACTCGAATACCTAAAGCAAGCCATAGGTGAAACGAGAGAAATATCTCACAATTTGATGCCAAAGAGTATTGAAGATTTTGGTATCATCCTGTCCATAGAAAGTCTCATTGCTGACCTGAATGAATATTCAGAAACAGCATTTAGCTTTTATCATAATTTAAAAAACAACGCCTTATCTAATAGCATAGGGATTCATTTGTACAGGATAGTTCAAGAGTCCATCAATAATATACTCAAACATGCTAAGGCCAAATCTGTAACTGTACAACTCATGGCTTATGAAGATGTTATTGTTTTGTCTATTGAAGATGATGGTAAGGGTTTTAATAAAAGTAAAATTGAAAAGGCAAAACATTTCGGGTTGGACAGCATCAGGCACAGGGCTCAAATGCTATCCGGTGATGCTATGATTGACTCAAGTGCTGGGCATGGCACGACCATAACTGTTGAAATACCAACTAAAAAACATTATTTCCATGAAGAAAATTAACATTCTGATAGTTGATGATCATAAGATAGTAAGAGACGGCATTAAGCTTTACCTGAATAATCATTCAGAGTTTACTGTAGTTGGTGAAGGTAGTGATGGTACTGAGGCTATAGATTTCCTGAAGAAGAATGACAATATTGATCTCGTACTGATTGATATCAACATGGAAAAAATGAATGGTATTGAAGCTACCAAGATTATAACGGCTGAATTTAATAAAGTAAAAGTGCTGGCGCTGACCATGCATAACGACTATCAACATATAAAATCTATGATGGACGCAGGTGCTGGAGGCTATATTTTAAAAAGCTGCAATGAAGAAGAAATGCTGGATGCCATAAATGCAGTAATGGAAGATGAACTTTATTACAGTAATGAGGTGGCACAGACAGTCATGAACAATATGGCCAAACGCAAGCCAAAAACTCCAGGCTTAACACCACTTACACCTCGTGAAAAGGAGATTTATAGAATGATTTTGGATGAGCAGTCTAACAATGACATTGCAGATAAACTTTTCATTAGTGTAAGAACCGTTGAAGTACATAAACGGAATTTGATGGAAAAAACAGGCTCTAAAAATTCTACAGGTTTAGTGCTGTATGCTATAAAAAACCAACTTTTTGATGATCTGGTGTAGGTTTTAATCAGCGTCTACGTGATTCACGTATTTCTCCATTTACGCATTTAAGCTTAAATAATCACCGTTTTGCCGATCTACCTTTGCAGTAGATATGACAGAGAAGGCAAACCTTTTATTGATAAGCAAGAACCAACATTTGCATAATTTGCTCAACCTTGAGCATTATAGCAATGCATGGTTCAATGCCGATCTATCTCTTCTTACAAACACATTTGACGAGGATACAATACTTATATATGACAGTGCATCATATGGACTTAATCCATTGAGAACCTCTTGGTTGATGGCATATCCAATGATAATACTGGGTGAATATGAGAAAAATATATTTATAGAATCTTTATTGGAGACTGAGCAAAAGGCCTATTTGATTATTGATGATTTTATTCAGGAGTTATACAATGCCATTGATTGTATTAAGTGTGGTCACAACTATGTCACTAAAAAAATAGATTCTTCAGTGAAAAATGCAACATGTAAAAACCAACTAAAATTATAGCCAACGATGAATTTGAGAAGTAGAATAGCCGATAATTTTTTTATGAT
>NZ_SMLV01000189.1 GCF_009711525.1 Fulvivirga lutimaris | reverse complement strand
TGAATTGCTGCTAATACCTCAAGTATTTATTATTTTTTATGAAAAACTAATTTTATGGATTAAGTCCCTGCTGGTGTTAGTATCTATTTGTTGGTCACAAGACCAACAAAGGCTGAGAGAAGATTTTCATAGAATAAGTCATACCGTAACGCAGTGGAGGTATCTTTTCCACAGCGCAGATCACTTATATATATGCAAAGATCCCTGGCGGGATGACTTGCTTATGGGTAACAGCATGGCAGCCTCGTAGAGTTTAAGATTCCGGTTTGCAAATCTGGAATAGCAACAATGAAGTGAATTTTCCACAATATAAGTCATACCGAAGTACAACGGAGGTGTCTTTTCCACAACGCAGATCACTTATATATATGGCAAAGATCCCTGGTGGGATGACTTACTTAGTAGTAAAAGTATGGCAGGACTGAGTTGTTTAAGATTTTAGATTGCAGATCTGGAATTACTGGATTATTAGTAGGGATTGTCTACTCGTGAACTTTTGTAACTCTTACCTTCTTCATCGATCAAAATCATCTCAAGCTTTGAAATTTTTACAATCTGATCTACGGCCATATCTCCAGTACTGATGCCCGGAAAAGTGGGATTGATTTCAGTCACTTGATTAAACAAGGAATCATTTTTAATCCACCATTTCCCAGTAATAGTAAAAAGAACTTCTTCCTTTTTATTGCTATCATATATCCATGCCTCATAGTACCCGTCATTTAAAAAAGCCGCAACGCTGTACGTAGATCCATTAGTCTCGCCCCAATAACCAATAATTCTTTGGCTGTTAGCTTTATCTTTTGATACAGTCTTATTTGCAGCACAAGAATATATCGAAATCGAGATTATTAAAAGCAAGAAAATCTGTTTCATTTTGTACATCTATTTTACTGAAAGCACGAAAATATATTAATTTTTGTAATTATTAATATATTTTTTCGTGATTTAAATATTGCTAATTCACTTAACAATCACCTCCCAAAGTAATCCAAAATACCCAAAAACAGACATGGCTAGCAGAACTATCACCGATACTATCTTCAAACACAATAAGGCAGAGAGGCCAAAGAACTTAGCATTCAGAAAATGATAAATACTGAAAATGTAAATAGGATAAGCAACCACTAATATTACTGTAATAATGGTTGAGAGGTTTTCTGTCGAGCCTGGTGCATCAAACATCATCACTGAAGTGAAAAGCACCATAGGCCAAAACAGCAATAGAAAGGCTACGCCAATATTGATCAGTATTTTTATCATTTAGTTCTTACACTGCCGTAGCAGCAAGTTGTTTTTGGTCTTTGTGTTTTTTCAAGACGATTAAACTTACCCAAATAACCCAAATGGCATCTAATACAAAGGTGATTTTTTGTAAAAAAGGCAGGTAGTAAAAACCTATTTTGGTTTGAAAGCTTATAAAAACTATAATACTCATAGCATAGCAAGCATAGGCCAGTTGCTTCAGTCGTTTGCCTTGGTATTTGTATAATTCTATAAAGAAGGGTACCAGCGCTACAGTGCCAAATGCTCCTGTGAGGGTTACTATTAAGTCATGATAGGAGGTGTACATTAAGATGAATACCGTCATGGTAAACATGCCAAATCCTCTCATGAGTTTGGTGTTTCTGTTTTCAGTATCAAAAATTTCCGGTAAGATGTAGAAGAATGAAATCATGGTGAAGCTCAATATGAGATGAGCCACAATAGCCAAAGGCCTGGCCGGATTGATGACCCCATGAGCTGCAGTCGGGTTCATCAAATCGCAGAGAAAATTATGAAAGTAGCTGTGTGAAGAAGCCAATGGTTCGTTAATCGATCCTCCAGGATATAACGTAGTTGTGTAGGCAAAGACAATCAGATAAAGTGCCATACCGACAATGGGGAAGTAAGGAGTGTATTGCTTCATCACTTTTTAGTCGAAAGGCTGTCGTATATTGCCACATTCATCATTAAAAGGAGCATGCCATAAAAAGTATCTTCAAATGGGATGGTGCCCATTCTGATACCAAGGTTTTCTGCATTGTTATACCACACTACCTGATCTTCAATGCCACTGCCTGTAAGTATGCCGTTAATAATAAAGAAAGGCGCTAAGATAAAAATGTAGGTGAAATAGAATCTTGAAAGAAAGGTGGACTTGGTGAACACTTTGAGATATAAAATGAAAGCAGAGAGCAGTAGAAATGTTGAAGCAGTATACCATTGATCTAAATGAAGTACGCCAAGCACGGCTCCACCTATAATGAGTGTCCATGAAATGTACTTTTCAGCTCCTGCGAAGTAATCTTTTTTAACAAGCACACCCAGGGCAAAATAGGTGAAGACACAGGCATAGGGAATGCAAATAAAGAATAACCATTCTTCAATAGGCAGCCCGAAAATGTCAAAACCCAATAAATAAGCCTTGTTAAAACCCCAAACACCCCATTTGGTGAAGTAGATGTCCCAAATGATGAAAAATGCTCCGGGGATAGCAATGGCCGGAAGTAAGCTTTTCCAGGTATCTGCAAATCGGGCTTTTGGGTAGAAGCTGGCTATAAATGGTACTGATATGGCACCAATATCAAGAATGAGGTAAAGCCAATTCACTTACTTGACCTCTTTAATATCTGTCTTTTCAAATTTCTTGGGTGCATATAGAAAACCAAAAGCCTGCCCGTCTTCCTTGCTTCTTTTTACATGGTGAATGTAATGGGCATTGATCATCCTGTTTAGATAATGACTTCTGCTTTTTGGTCGCCATTTGATGCGCTGATGCACTATAACATCATGAAAAATGAAATAGAAAAGGCCATATAAAAAGATGCCAATACCCATTGCCGTAAGGTAGGGTTGATTGGTAACTATGGTTGAGTAGTACAAAAGTCCGATACTTGGTACACTAAACACCAAAGCGAAAAGGTCGTTACGCTCTAAAGCATGATCATGAACCTTATGGTGCGACTTGTGCCAGGTCCATAAGAACCCATGCATGATGTATTTGTGAGTAAACCATGCCACACCTTCCATAAATAAGAAAGTGCCGATTGTTATTAATGCACAAAGGATTATAGTTATTAAGTCCATTTATTTTCCAAATCTAGCTTCTAACACACTAAACCTATGATCAAAGATACCTTTTACCTTTTTTCCAACAAAGAGCCAGTTGGCCAGTCTTCCTAATATACCTAGTGGAATGGCATAATTCACCTCATCTTCCATTTCTACACCACCCTCAACAGCTTTAAATCTATGTTGATGATGCCAAAGTGCATAAGGCCCAAAGCGTTGCTCATCCACAAAATAATGTGGCTGGTTTACATGGGTAATCTCAGTAGTCCATGAAACAGGAATGCCCGGCACTGGTTGTAGCTTGTAGGTTATCACCTGACCGGGATACATCTTATCACCACCTGAAATGTAGCGGATATCGAACTTCATGTGAGAAGGTGTGATGTCCTTTAAGTTTTTAGGTGAAGAGAAAAATTCCCAAGCCTCTTCAATGCTTATCGGTAAAAACTGCTTTGCCGTTAGGTTGTATATTTTCATTGTTTAAGTAACAAACAAAATCACCTAAGGTTTGATGTGGAGTGAAAAAACATCGCTCAAAATGATATCAGCTTCCAACCTATATTAAAGAGTCCGTGTCATTAGAAGTGAACAAATGAAAAATTAAAAAAGAATGAGAAAATTTTGGGTTTTGGTAGTGAGTTTGATGGTTGTATTGGCTAGTTGTTCCGAGGATGATGAGCCTAAGCAGGATTTAGATAGTGACCTTAGGTATTTTAAGTTTAGAGCCTGTGATCATACAGACGACTGGCGAAATGAGAGTTTTATAGCGAGTACAGCTGACCCAGGTGTTATACAACAATGTCTGGATCAGTTAGCATTGCCTGCAGAGGAGAGGACATTGTTTCCCTTAGGTAAGATAACAGCAGGAAGTGGAGGTTATAATTTTAATGATACCCATGAATTTAACTGGCATTTTATAGAAGATGAATGGGAACTAGTGGAAATGGGAATTGAAATTTATGATGGTTGTCCATATTCAGAAGCTGAACTATTGGATTATGCAGGCACTGTTGGAAGTTATGGAGGTTGGGGAAATAGAATTGAGGCTGAGGTTGTGTTAAATTAGATAATCTTGCCTGAAAATTAGCTGCTTATCTTATGTGAAAGTGATTGGAATAAGAATAGCCCTCATGCATTTATTACTAACATGAGCAAGATTGAATAGTGACAACTTTGTATTTCTTCAATTTTTGAATCAGCTCTTGAATTTTATCTAAGACAACTTGCTTTACAACACTTGAGAAAACCTGAGGGTTTTGAGCGTGCAATTGGCCTGTAAGTAATAATTCTTTTAAGTCATCTATCATAGACTCAGCCTCTTCAGAGGATGCTTGGTACTGCAACAGTGTATATCCACATAGCTCTATTCCTCCAATTGCCAAGGTTTTAGTTAGATTGGATTGTTTAATCCAATTTTTATCTGCAATTGTTAGATTTGTACTAATTGACATTCCTACTCCACATTCAGAAATATTAACAACTTTTATAAAGTTAATATTTTCCCTTATTATTTCAACTTCAGTTCCTAAAAGATAGGGTACTATGCGTTTGTCATAGTTAGTC
>NZ_SMLV01000145.1 GCF_009711525.1 Fulvivirga lutimaris | reverse complement strand
CATCACTAGGGCTATCATACACTACTGCAGGTGTGCTAGCATTCAAATTCAATTCGGTTTGTGAGTACGGAAGCCTTAATGCAAACTGCCTTGGACGTTGTAAAGGTGTTTGAAGTCCTGTTGGGTATCCAGTTCGCCTAAAAGCATTATAGATTTCAAAACCATTACCAAAATTGGCGAACCAAGCTTGCTTCATTATATACTGAAGCTTCTGTCCTTCATTACCACCAGCGGGGTAAGCATCTACAATATCTTCAACATAATCATCAAAAGGGGTGTATGTGATTGGGAAGTCCCAAGTCGTAACATCACTACTTGCAGAAGGATCCGCAGCCGTTCCGACAGCAACAACTTTATCCATTTGATCACTGAGTGCCGCGTTCAACAACTCTGCATCTGACATGCCAGTATTAACACCTAACCTCACCTGTGCTTCTAAAAGATAAAAGTGGGTCATCCATGAAGTAATCATTGGGAATATTCCATCGCCTCGCCCTTTGTTTCCACCACCTGTTTCTGCTACGTCATCAAACAATCCAGCACTTGGATATGCTCCTGGTATAGTTCTCAATGGATTGTCATTTGGTATACCGGATGGATCTGATCTATCGCGACCAAAATAACCTGCTAAGTAGGCCTGCTGTTCAGCTGTCATACTACCGGGGTCAACGCCATATATCCTATTAGTCATTGCAGGATTGGTAACTAAATAATTGTACGAACAGTCATTTCTGTTAGAGCAAGGGATAGTTTGCTTCTCAGATGGGTCATTGAAATCCAGAACATCCGTTGTTTGTCTTTTAAAATAAAATGGAGTTCTTGGGTCTCTGTTCTCCAACATCTCCACCATTAACTGATGTCCGAAGTAAGAATAAGCCGCCTCTCCACCTGCATAACCATCTTGATACATTGGATGTCTATCATCAGGATTTTGAAGGCTTCCAAATTTAAATTGAAAATCATTTGAACTAGAAGTGATTAGGTCATCTTCATCTATCAGAGCCTGTATATCAGCAGCAACAGCTGGGTTTAAGGCGCTAGTTTGTAACAGCAATCGCAATTTTAGCGTTTTGGCTGCTTTAGTCCACTTTGCAATGCTTCCATTGTAAATTAAATCTCCTGTTACAGATACGGCACTGTTGAGAGCGAAATTTTCAACAGCCTTATCACATAAAGCAATTAAATCTGTATATATAGCTGCATCATCATCATATCCGGGTTCCTTCTCCCCCTGATCACCTTTGAAAGCAGTGAAGTAAGGCACATCTCCCCACATGTCTACCATTAGACTGAAATAGTAGGCTTTCATTACCTGAGCAACACCCAAATAATGAGGGTTATTTCCTGACTCTTCAGCAGAAACAATTATTTGCTCTAAATCTACTAAAGGAACAGCGTATAGAAAGTTCCAAGTACTGGCCCATGTTCCATTAGTCATATTAAAGTCATCAAAAGATGTATTAATACCCATGAAGCCCATGGTGGCATTATTTAGACCATCAGCGAATGAAGAAATACCATCTAATTGTGCATTTGCTAATAGTAAATCTGCTGAAGCTTCTGTTGGGTTATTAGGATCCTGATTTATGTCTAAGTCGAAGATGTCACAAGATGTTACAGAAAATAACATTATGAAAGACATCGCACTAGCGACTACTTTATTCTTTATATTTTTCATAAGTATCTCTTAATTAAAAGGTTAGTGATAGGTTCACTCCATATCTCTTAGTAGTTGGTGCACTACCATATTCAAAGCCTTGAACATTGGAATCTGGAGTTTCACCTAACACTTCAGGGTCAAGATTTAGACCTTCCAAGATATTTGGTGCGTTGAACCAAAGATTACGTCCAGATATTGAAATAGAAGCCGATCCGAAAGGAGTCTTTTCAAGCAAAGACTTTGGAAGGCTATAACCTAAGCTAATTTCTCTTAGTCTGATAACAGTACCATCATAGATATTTACTTCATCCTGACCATAAGCTCCCCAGCCGTTTGAGAAGTGTGAGTCAAAAGCTGAAATCCCAACGGTATTCTGAACCTTATTGCCATTTTCATCTAATAATGGTTCGAAGGTTTGAGTATTGCCTAAGACTCCTGGAACGACACGAATAGCTTCTCTATCTTCAGAAATTTTCAACTGACCTCTAAGAAGTAAGGAAGCTGCCGTAAATGAGTAAAAATCTCCGCCTTGTTTCCAGTCAACCAAAGCCCTCAGAGTAATACCCTTGAAAGTGAAGGTATTTGTCCAGCCTAACGTAAAATCAGGGTTTGGATCACCTACAATTTCTGAATTTGGCAAACCAAATGGCAAACCGCTTTGAGGATCAATCAATAGATTTCCTTCAGCATCTCTTGCATTCTTAGAACCAAATATTTGTCCGTAAGGAGCACCATTTCTAAAAATAGTACCTAAAGTACTGCTCGGGCCTCCTAATAGTAACTCACCCGTAGGTCCGGCATCGATTACTTCAGATTTGATCTTCGTAAATGCCAGATAAGAATTCCAGGCAAATCCATTGTTCAATTTAACAGGGGTAAGATCCAAACCTATCTCCCATCCTTTGTTGTTCAACTCGCCAACATTCACTACCTCATCGACATATCCAGTAGATCTTGCCAAATCAGCATTCAAGATCAGGTCTGTAGAAGTTCTGTTGAAATAAGTTACATCAATACCTATTCTGTTGTTTAAAAACTGAGCCTCAAAACCTGCCTCATACTCAGAGGTAAACTCAGGCTTCAAGTCAGGGTTCCCCAATCTGTTACCTAAAGAAGCTCTATTGATTGGTGCACCTCCTGATGGAGTGAATGGAGTTCCTATACGATAAATAACACCTGTTCTGTAAGGGTCAGCATCATTACCCACTTTAGCAGCAGCGACTCGAGCTTTCAAGAAATTGACAAATAATGGCAAATCAACCATATCACTAACTACTGCAGATAAACTTGCAGATGGATAGAAATAGCTGTTATTGCCTTGAGGTAAAGTAGATGACCAGTCATTTCTTCCTGTTAAT
>NZ_SMLV01000167.1 GCF_009711525.1 Fulvivirga lutimaris | reverse complement strand
AGGAAAGGCTGAAGATGTAAGAGCCTTTATAAATAATGCCGATTGTGTGGTTTTGCCTTCCTACAGAGAGGGCACCCCAAAAAGCCTCTTAGAAGCAGCAAGTTCTGGTAAGCCAATTGTTACCACCGATGTGCCAGGCTGTAGAGATGTTGTTGATGATCGTGTGAATGGATTGTTGTGTAGAATGAAAGATCCGGAGGACTTGGCCAATAAGTTGGAAACTATGGCCTCTCTAAATAACGATGAACTTAAAAATCTTGGAGTGAACGGTCGTAAAAAGGTTGAGAATCAATTTGATGAGCAGATTGTTATCAAAAAATATCTCAATACAATCCAAGAATTATTATCCTAAATATTTTTCTGCCAACGTTTGACGTACTACTTTAGTACAACTTCACCTTGTTGGAGATGCTAAACAAATATTTTTTAGACTGTATTATGCTAAATAATTGGTTGAAAATAACCGTGCTTGCCTTGTTGCTTTCTGCCTGTAGTTCCTATAAGCAAAACATTCTTTTTAAATCTGATCAATTACCTGCCCCTAATCAGCAACAACTAGAAGTAAACAGTAACAGAATCATTGAAATTGGCGATTATCTAACCTTAGAAGTATTTACTAAAAATGGTGAAAAAATAATAGACCCTGATTTTGAACTTGCAAATACTAACATTAATGCAGAAAGGTTAAGGCCTGAACTGAAATATCTGGTTCGAAATGATGGTTATGTAAAAGCCCCTATGGTAGGAGAGGTTGAGTTAGAGGGAAAGACTTTGCACGAAGCTGAAGAAATTCTTCAGAAAGAATATGAGCGGTTTTATAAAAGTTCTTTTGTTAATATAAATTTCCTAAACAAAAGAGTTATTGTTCTTGGTTCTGCTGGTGGACAGGTTGTTCCGCTTGAAAATGAAAATACTACTCTTGTTGAAATAATTGCCTTAAGTGGCGGAATTGATAAAGGTGGCAAGGGTCATAACATTAGGATATTAAGGGATAACGAAGCTTTTTTAGTGGACCTCACCACGATTGAGGGCTATCAATCTGGCAATATTTTGATGGAGCCTGGTGATGTGGTTTACATCGAACCCGTAAGAAGACCATTTTCAGAATTCATAAGAGAGAATGGTCCAGTGATATCGATTTTCACAAGCTTAGTTTCTTTGGTTGCAGTTTTAATAAGTGTTAATTAACATGGACAACAGCAACACTTCCAGCTATGATGGTATAGACATTGACAAAGGCCTTGATGTACTTAGGAAGAGTGTTTTTTGGATCCTACTTATCTTCTTTATTACAAACCTGACTGCATACCTATTTATTCGATGGACCAAACCTCTATATGAATCTAGTTCAGAACTAAAATTAGATGTCGAGACCAACGCTTCTGAATTAGGATTAACAACCCTCGGAGAAAATCAGAACTTAAACATCATCTCTGGGGAGATTGAACTCATTCGTTCCAAATTGTTTTTTAATAAGGTTATTGAAAACTTCGATCTTGACATATCATATTATACAATAGGAAATGTTTTGGATGATGAGAAGTACAAAACCTCACCTTTTATTGTCGAGTATGATTTGAAGAATAATTCAATACTTGATAAAAAAATATTTATTGACCTGATAGATGAAAAATCCTATAGAATAAACTTCAATAATAATCAGGGTGAAGGAGAAGTACATCAATTTGGGCAGCCCGTGATGACTGAAAATATTGAATTTGTAGTTTTTGCGACAGAATACTTGGATCCTAAGGCATTCAGTCAGCATTATTTTATCTTAAACAGTGATGAGGCATTGATAAAATATTTGGAAAATAATCTCACCGTTGTGCCTCTAAATCTTAATGCCAATACAATAAGAATCACATTAAATGATTACAATGCGTTAAAAGCCAGAGATCTGGTTAATGCTATAGACAGCATATACTTAGCTTATAGTCAGGATGAAAAAAATAGGGAAAATATCCAGAAAATTAACTGGCTAAACAACGAATTAAAAACAATAGAAAATCAGCTAGAAGGTTTTGAAAACTACTTTGAGAACTTCACCATAGAGAATAGAACTAATAACCTTGATGCAGACCTAGAGCGGACAATCAATTTTATTAATGAAATTGACTCACAACGGTATGAAATCACCAAGATGACAGCAAATGCGACTGCCGTTCTAAAAAGCCTTGAAAATGATATGCTTGAGGTTATTGGCGAAATCAACCCAGGCCAATTTCCTAAATTCATCTCTGAGTCTATAGAAAATCTAATTAAACTATCAGCTGAGAGAGATAAGCTAAGGCTCTCCTACACAGAATCTACGTTCGCATTGACTAGTAAAGAACAAGAAATTAACAACATCAAGAGTAACTTAATAAACCAGATAAAATCGCTGATTAGCAAATATGATACAGACCAAAAAGATTTGCAGAAGCAAAAAGCTCGGCTTCAAAAGAACTTTGTTGAGCTTCCAGGAAAAAGTACAGAGTTTAACAAAAACCAGCGGTATTTTGAGTTATATGAAGAATTCTATCTTTCATTGATGCAAAGTAAAGCTGAGTATCAAATAGCCCAGGCTGGTACAACCACTCAATTTAAAATACTATCAAGCGCTACTTTAGGCACAAAACCAATATCACCGGACAAGCTAATTATACATGGAATTGGTATTGTTGCAGGCCTTGTCTTTAGCTTCTTTTTTGTAGGAATCAGATACCTTCTTCATAATAAGATCTCAACAATTCATGAATTAGAGAAGTTATCTCAGGCACCAATTCTAGGCCATATTCCGGAAGAAAAGGAAAAACTTGAAAATACTGCCTTAATTGTAGATAAAAGACCAAAATCTGCTGTAAGTGAATCATTAAGATCTATAAGAACCAACATAGATTTTATGATCCCTAAAACCCCACAGAAAGTAATATCTGTTACTTCTACAGTTGGTGGAGAAGGCAAAACATTTGTTGCTGTTAATCTAGGAGCAATTATAGCACTATCAAAAAAGAAAGTTATTGTTCTGGACTTAGATATGCGAAAACCTCGAGTTCACATGTCTTTTGGGAATGAAAACCCTAACCAAGGCATAAGTACTGTCCTAATTAACAAGCATACTTATTCAGAATGTATTACTCATTCAAGAATTGAGGGTTTGGATTATATCAGTGCAGGCCCTACACCTCCCAACCCATCTGAATTATTATTGAATGGTGAGTTTGATACACTATTGATGAAACTAAAAACTGAATACGATGTTGTCATTTTAGACACCCCTCCAGTCGGTTTAGTTACCGATGGTATTCTGGCCATGAAAAAAGCAGACTTGGCCCTGTATATTGTCCGAACAAATTACTCTCAAACTGCATTCATGAAAACACTCAATAGGCTCATTTCTGTTAATCAATTCAAAAATATGGCGGTTGTTTTGAATGCATTACCTCAATTACGCTCCGGAAATTATGGTTACGGTTATGGTTACTATGACGATCAGACCAACAAATCTCAATCACTGATTAAGAAATTGATCAAGAAATAGTGTTTGGCCTATTCAAAAAAAAAGAAGTTGCAATTCCAGAATTAGGAGTTGATCTACATTCTCACTTAATACCCGGTGTAGATGATGGGGTTCAATCATTTGATGAATCGCTGGAC
>NZ_SMLV01000367.1 GCF_009711525.1 Fulvivirga lutimaris | reverse complement strand
ATCAAAAGTCACCTCCACTCTAAAATATCCTGAAGCCGGATGGATCACTTTACTGCCATTCAAATCGTAGTATTCAATACCTGATAGAGCTCCATAGTGATGGACATTATAATTGATTTGGTGCACCCCAAAATTGTCATTTACAGGCTGCCCTTCAGAATCAAAATAAAGCTGCTGATAGTCCTTGATAAGACCAAGTTGTTCATCAATCCAATCCATTTTAAATACACATTGAGCATAACCATAATCCATATCTTTGTAAGATCTTCTATTAGCTAAATTTTCCTCTTTATCGTAGAATCTCCAGGCCGTTTCATTACCATATTCATCAAAATCAAAAATGACATTTGCAAAGCCAGCCGAATCCTGCATTGTCAGCTGATTGCTATCATTTACATTACCAATGCTGTAGAGATGCCCTTTTTCGTCTATGGTAATAAGTGCAGCACTGAATGGAAAATATTCGGTAAGTGTTTTAGAGGTATTAAGGCTATCAAATTGATATTGAACGAAACTTGTGTCAGAAATATATTTTACCTGATATTCATATATTCCTAACCCGTTTGAAATTCTTGTGTCAAGGGTATCATAAAGGCGAAGTGATTTTTTTCTCCCAAGATCATCTAATTCAAATGCTTCCTTATGAATACCAGATCCCATATAATAGTGCCTCCACATATCCATCTTTTCACCCTTGGTGCTAAAATATGTTCTTTGCAGTTGATCTGGCTGATAATTGTATTTCACTTTGTGCGAATAAAAATAGGAGTCGTCACTTGGGTGCTTACCTTTAAAAAATGACATCTCACTTACCCTTCCCTGATCATCATATATAACTTTATAATGACTAACAGAATCAAGCTGTTGCGATGTAATTTCTCCTCTTGGCTGGTAATCAAGAAATGGTGAAATAATTCCGGTAAGCTTGGTAAAATATCGTATCGTGTTGTTGGATTCTGATGTTCTTTCCTTTTCTACTTTGCATGAAAGTAATAACAACGTGAGTCCAACAGTAAAAATCAATTTTATTTTCATTAAAACTTGTTTAGTTGATGGCGTTATATGTTTACACCAAGGATACGAAGGCACTCAAACATTGATTCATATTTTTAAAAACAATAAGTCCGAAAAATTTGTATGGACATTTTAGCATGATAATCGGAAGAAAATAATCAAAAGTCGACCTACTTTGCTTCACAAATCAAATGGCTATGAGAACAATTATTAACCAAAACCTTAATGGACGTACTGTCATATTACTGGTAGTTATGACTCAGATTATTTACATCCTTATGCTGAAAGTCACCATACCTATGGTAGAAAATTATGCTGAGGGAATGGCCATCTTGGATATGATACCTTTTGGCTATGGTTATGATTACACTATCAATCTACTTCAAAACCTGGGTGATAACGGACGATATTTATACCGCTCAGTACAGCTGCCTTTTGACATGGCTTACCCATTATTTTTTGCGATCAGTTATGGTATGCTCATATCTTACCTCTTAAAGCAGCTGGGTTATTATTCTCATTTCAGTTACCTTCCATTTATACCAGTGACGGCTGGACTCTTCGATTATTAAGAGAACATTTCAATATTTAAAATATTAAATGAGTATCCAGAAGTATCAGAAGTAGAAGTTACAGTGAGTAATTCAATGACCATTGTGAAAAGTACCTTAACAATGATCAACATAATTTTGATTTTAGCGCTTTTTTTGATCTTCACCTATCAGAAATGGGTAGTAAAACCTAGAATTTAGGCGGGTTGCATTTTGGCCTCCACCCCATTGTGAAGTTTTAAATACTCTTTTGGTGTAGCTCCCTTAATTTCTTTAAATGCTTTATAGAAAGTTGACTTTGTCTTGAAGCCTGCCTCATTTGCAACTCCAAGCATATTAAAATGATTATACTGCTCTGAATTAACCATTTCTAAAAATTCATCAATCCTATATTCATTTATCAATCTGGTAAATGAACTGTTCATACTGTTATTTATCGTGTAAGACAGTTTAAACCTCTCTATTCCGGTAAGTTCAGCTAATTTTCCTAATGAAAAATCAACTTCTAAATAAGGTTTAGTAGCAGTCAGCACCTTAATAATCTCCTGAGATACGTTGGCAAGCTCCTGCTGATCATAACTCACATTTTTATAGGTATCTGTGTCTTTTCCAACTATCTGAAAAAACATCTGATTTTTGGCGATTATGATATAAGAAAACAAAAATATCAAACCGGACATTCCCAGATAAACAAACTCAAGTCTAAATGGCAAAGTTATATTCACAACATTCCATTGCGGTAAAAGAAAAAGCATCCAGGCAATATTGCTTGCCACCATAGCAACCTGAAACAGATAGAAAGTTGCAATTCCGGTCTTTTGAAAGGCCTGCTCGTTCTTCCAGTATTTAATCAATTGCCAACTTTTCCAAAGCACAATAAAATTGACAATTATCGATGTTAAATCTAATGCTACTAAATCTGCGATATCCTTAGATCTGAGCTTATTGAGCAGTTCGTCATTACTTAATGGATAATAGCTTACCATCAATAAAAGAAAAAGTAATGCAGGTATGAAAAAGGCCAAATTCTTGAGTGCCTTAACCTTCTTATGATCGGTAATTGAAAGTACATATAGATAATATGTCGGGCAATACAGATAAATAAGCACATAGGCCGTCAAAAACTGCTTTGGAAACTGCACAAAATATTCATTCTGAGATACAATGAGCAAATAAGAGGAAACAATTAAAATCAGTGCAGAAAACAGATAGTTACTATGTTTTTTCAGAAGATTATTGCTCCTAAACAATGCCAGTGAAAGCACAAAACCCTGAATAGCTCCAATAAGTAATACTTGTTTCATATTAACTGTTCAAAACGGACATGTGATCTTAAAGTTGCTATTCGCAAAACGAAAAAATTATATCCCCTTATAACCCGGCCCTTTCACAAATCTCCCTGCATTAGCTCCTGTGTGTTCTCCATTCTTAAGCACTGAAGTACCATTAACCCAAACATGAACAATGCCTTCAGCATATTGATGCGGCTTTTCAAAGGTTGCTTTGTCGTTAACCTTTTCAGGGTCAAAAACCACAACATCTGCATAATACCCGGGTTTAAGCATACCTCTTTTTTCTAACTTGAGATTTTGTGCAGGTAATGAGGAGAGCTTTCTTATACCTTCTTCTAGTGTAATCACTTTTTCATCACGTGCATATTTACCCAATACCCTTATAAAAGAGCCATAAGCTCTTGGGTGAGTGCTTGATTTAATAAATACGCCTTCATTGGTATAGGAGCCTGCATCAGAACAAAAGCTAACCCATGGCACTGCTACCTTTTTCGCAATATTCTCTTCAGACATAGAAAAGTAAACCACCTGAATCCTGCTATCATCTTCTACAATAAGATCTATCATTGCTTCAGCAGAAGTTTTGCCCAATTGCTCGGCCACTTCATCTAATCTCATTCCAGTGTATTTTCTAAGTTCTTCATTCTTAAATCCAACCAACATAATTGATGAAGGCGGATTTGTGAATTCAATTTCTGACAGTATTCTTTCTCTTAAAGTGGAATCGGCAAGCCTTTTAATTGTAGCTTCTACTCCTTCTTCTCGCACCCAATCCGGCAATTGAACGTGAAGACCAGTTGAGGAAGCAGGATACGTGTATATGTCCGCGGTAACCGCCAGTCCTTCCTTTCTAGCATCTTCAATAAGCATAATAGCCGTATCAAGTTTATTCCAGTAATCTTGTCCAGATGCCTTTAAATGGTAAACCTCAGCAGAAATATTGGCCTCTCTCGAGATTGTAATCAGCTCATTAATGGCCTCAAGCAATTCAGAACCTTCACTGCGAATGTGAGAAATGTACATTCCATTATATTCAGAAGCTACTTTTGCTAGCTCAATAAGTTCAGGCGTATCAGCATATCCGCTTGGCGCATATAATAATGAAGATGAAATACCCACAGCCCCTTCTTCCATTGCCTGCTTTACCAACCCTTTCATTTCTTCAAGCTCCTCTGGAGTAGCTTTTCTATTTTCATTACCAACAGCATATTTTCTAAGTGTTCCATTACCTACAAAAGAAGCTACATTCGTGGAAATACCCTTTTCTTCAAGATATTGCAAATACTCTCCAAGTGTTGTCCATTTCACTTCATATTTAATATCACCTTGATCGGTACTCATATCAAGCTTCATACTATCGGTAAGTGGGCCCATAGAACTTCCCTCACCAAGTACTTCCAATGTCACTCCTTGTCTCATATCTCCTTGTGAACGGCCATCCTCTAATAATGCGGTATTAGCCCAGCTCAACATGTTAATGAATCCAGGTGCCACAGCTAATCCATTAAGGTCTATAGTTTCTACAGCCGTAAACTCACTTAAATCACCTATGGCAGCTACAGTATCCGCTTTAATGGCGACATCTGCTTGATAAGGTTTGTCTCCTGATCCATCGTATATTAAGCCATTCTTTAAAATAGTGTCATAATCTGGTTGCCCACAACTGACAAGTGCCAATAAAATAGTAAGGGATAGTAAAAGATGCTTCATTGTTAGGTTGATTGATTCGAAAGATCAATCTAATAATATTAAACCTAATTAGCGATTGAATGTATTGCTAATAGACAAATACAATTGCAAACCCTCTTATGCCTTATGTAAATGGCAAATACAGAATTCAAGCGCACGCGAATACTATTTAGGAATATTATTCAAACATATTAACAAGACCACTTTCGATTGCAAAGGCAGCTAAATGAGCAGGTGAAGTGATCTTTGATTTTTTAAGCAAATTTTTTCGGTGAGAATTTATTGTATGAATGCTCAGGTGCAATTGATCTGCAATTTGTTTAGTAGTAAACCCGTTAACAATTAGCTCTAAAACTTCCAATTCGCGAGAAGACAAATCAAATTTAGACGCAGCACTTTTCTTTAATGAAGTATGCTGCTTATCCATCACAATGTCAAGAACGTTATTACAATAAAAACGCTTTCCCTCGGCTACATTACTGAGAGCCAGCTCTATTTCTTCCTGACTACAATTCTTAGTAATAACTCCTTTGATATCTGATTTAAGTAGCCGCTGAATCACCTCTGTATTTTCGGAATTGGTAACTACTAGTGTAGGGATTTTTATAGTATCAACAATCCTTAATATCTCATTTATTTGATCTTGATGATCATCAGAATATTCAGTAATAAGGATTTCAAAAGAAGTGCTGTTAATTTCAGAAACTACCTCATGAGGATAGTTTAATGTTTTAGTTATTACCAATCCCTTCATACTTCCTACTACAGCCGAAATAGATATTCTGGTCAAATACTGGCTGTCAACTAAAACAATTCTCTTATCCATAGCAACTATTTAGAATGCATCTAAATAAACTCAAATATAAAATCAAACCTATTAGCAAACCAGATTATTTAGAATTAATCCAAATAAATTAAATCAATGGTATTATGTATTTTCAATAAGCATATATCGATATTGATGCCTACCATCGTGATAAATAATATCTTTAGTTTAGATTTGAGTTAGCGAAGTCATTTTGAACTATGGAATACCCTATAATATTAGAAACAGAAGAAGAAAGACTAGAATGCAGCAATGCCTGCGATAAGATTGAGGACTTTCTGAAGAGAGAAGGTGAAAATTTGAAATATGGGAACTTCAAAACCTTTATGAATATTATCAACTACAGTTCAAAAACAGTTGAAGCAGCTACCTATCAGGAAGTTTATAAGGAACTGGCAAGGGTTGGTCTTTGTCTGAATATTAATCTTGAAGGGTCGGCCAAGTATGACATAACCTTCAAAATGGCTGAAGAAATGTGGATTATTATGCATGTTAAATACATGACCGAATACATCAGAGATAAGAAAGAGTCAGCCTTGTTAGATTATGTAGCCAGTTGGCTCAAAATTATTTGTGAGCAGCAGTCAATGAACTTCGGAGATTTTGAAAAGTATATTTAACTAACTGTTTTAAGCTCTACCACAAAAGTGGCACCCACTGAAGCATCACGCTCATACCAAACTTTACCATCTATAAGCTCAATATAGCGCTTAACTAATGATAGTCCAAGACCTGTAGAACTCTCACCGGCAGTTGGTCTTGCGCTTAATCTGGAAAACTTCTTAAAAAGCATCTCCTCTTCCTCTGGTTCAATGCCTGGACCTTCATCTGTTATACTAACACGAAGTGTGTCATGTTCATTTTCCAGCTTAACAGTCACGATTTTATTAGTCTCTGAAAACTTGATAGCATTAGAAATCAAGTTTTCTAATATCAAAGTGAGGTAGGTCTCTTCAGCCAGTACAACATCATTAGTCGTATTATCCTCTACCTTGATTTTAATGCTTTTCAGTTGAGCAGCCTCGGTAAGTATGTCAAGCACCTGATGTAACACCGCATTCAACTTTATATTCGATAATTTTACTGATCTTAATTCCTGCTCAGAAGCATCCATTTCCAAGACCCTGTTAACAAGATGCTGTGCTTTTGCTGAAGATTGCACAATCATCTCAGTACATTCCTTTACGCGAACTGCATCATCCTCAATTTCAAGTAACTGAGCTAGTCCAGTAATATTTTTTAGAGGATTTCTTAAATCATGCGCCAGTATCCTAATAATATAATCCTTCTCTTCGATGAGCTTTTCTAATGTTTTCGATTGTGAGGCAATAGTTTCCTTTTGAGATAAAAGTTGCGCGTTACTTTCTTCAAGTTCGTTTAGTGCTTTGGACTGAGTATACTCAAATACAAATGAGATAAACAGAATGATGAGTAGCAATCCTGGGACAATAGTGACATACCAGAGCGTGCGATCCTCTAAGTTATATTCTACTGGCAGTTCCATACCTTGTAAGGCTAAAACAGCATACCAAATCATGAAACCAAAAGATACTAGTCCCCAAAAAATACCAGCGTTTTTATTAACAACCAGCAGCGCCAATACTGGAATACTTATTATCCATGGGTATATGGCCGACCATACTCCTCCTGAATAGTAGGTTAAAACAAGTATTGCAAACGCACCAATGCTAACATATAAATTACCAAGCCAGGTAATAGGAAGCTTAGTTCTGGCTAGTAGCGGAATTAGTAGAAAGCCTACTACATTGAAGATCATGAGATAAACTCCCTTATCATACTGAAAGTAAACACTTAACCAGATATAAGAATTTGAAAATAAACTGGTAAGCAAACATGCCCTTACATAAAGCCTTGCCCTTCTTAATTCTTTGGAGTCACTATGCCGATGTGGACTTATGAAAAAATCCACAATACTTCCAATATTCATATAGTTATGAAAGAAATCAATTGAGTACTAAAGATCCAAAATATGGAATCAAACCACCTGCGAATGTACTATTTATTAACATAAATGTAATTGAAATATTGAATTCTAATTCAATTAGACACCCCCCAGTTTGGGCAGTCAGAATGTTAATAAAATCCATTCGCCATCGTTTGCGACCACTCTTCTAAAATAAAGCCGAAAACACAACTAGAGGCATCCCGAACCCCGTTTGATAGAGTAGGTCAAACAAAATAAAAACAACAATGAAAAAAACAACATTAGCCGTAGCTATGATGCTGGTGGTAGCCACCGCATTTGCTACAGAAGGAGTAAAAGACAAAGATGCCAGCAAAAAAGTAGGCATTATTAACAACGATCCAGAGCACATTAAACTAGTCTATCTGGACGAAGAACAAGGTCAGGTCAAGGTTTCTCTTAAGAATGAATCTGGTGAAGTAATTCACAAAACAACAATCAAAAATAAAGAAGGGTTTGCTCAGCCTTATGATATGGAACAATTGCCAGGAGGTGATTATACCTTTGATGTAACCAATCCTGACGGAACAACTGTTAGCGAAACTGTTACAATTGTTAAGCCCTCAAATGAGCCCAATTTTGCCGCAAATATCCTTAATGTAAATGATGGCAAGAAATTTAGACTTGCTGTTGTAAACAGAGATGAAAGAGCTTTGCCAACAACCATTAAAGTTTATGGTCAAAATGGTAATGTCATTCATGAAGAAAAGGTAAATGACTTATATGGATTTAGAAAAATCTATGATCTTTCTTCTGTAGAAGCCAATCAATTCACTTTCGAGATTAAAAATGCTTCGGGTACCAGATATCTGAATGCCTACTAATATTTTTTTTGTTTAGGTTAAATAGTTTTGCCATCTCAATTAATATTGGGATGGCATTTTTTATTAACTAGGCTTCCTTTTTTTTAGATGATCCTAATATGAATTGTATCAGGCAGCTAATGAATACTACTAACAAGCAACCAAACGCATTGTACCATAAAAAACCCATCGTAAACAACCCTGCCGCACCTTCTACATTGAGATAGTGAGTGTAAATTATTAGGCCTTGACTAATTAGGGCGGCTATAAAAACAGCATTTCCTTTTACGTATTTAACAAAAAAGGCCACTATAAAAATACCAAGTACAATTGGGTAAAATAGTGAACCAATCAGGTTAACAGCCTGAATGAGATTCTCGAACAAAGATAAATAGGAAGCGAAAATAATAGCTAATATGCCCCACGCTAAGGTGAACAACTTAGAAGATTTCGTGTAATGTGCGTCAGAGCCTTTTTGGTTTAATTTCCGTTTATAAAAGTCAATTGTAGTCGTAGAACCAAGAGCATTAAGTTCTGATGAAGTTGAAGACATGGCTGCAGAGAAAATCACGGCAAACAATAGTCCGATTATGCCCACCGGCAGATTATTCATGACAAAATTCATAAAGATATAATCCTTATCGTTGGTCTCAGCGTCTGGTAGTGCTGTTGCTATCACCGCTTTGGCCTTTGATCTTAATTCTTCAGATTTCAATTGCAATTCATTCAATGAGTTTGCTTTAATGTCTATTTGGTTCTCATCCCCCTCATGTATGGCACTAACAAACTCATCTACCACCAATCGCTTATCATCAAATGACTGCTGATACTGGCTTTCAATCTTTTCAAATTCAGCAGCTTTTTCGGAGGTAGCCATTTCAGTTCTGATTGTATCATTAAAGAAAACCGGAGGCTGATTAAACTGATAGAAAACAAACACCATGGCTCCTATAAACAAGATGACGAACTGCATTGGCACCTTTAACAACCCATTCATCATAAGCCCTAACCTACTCTCAGACAACGACTTACCTGATAAATATCTTTGCACCTGCGATTGATCTGTTCCAAAATAAGATAGGAAAAGAAACACTGCACCAGTAATACCAGACCAGAAATTGTAGCGATCAGAAAGGTCAAATTCAAAATTGACAACATTCAACTTACCCATTTTACCAGCAACATGTAGCGCGTCTACAAACCCCACATTATCTGGAAGTGAATATATCACAAGCAGTCCAGCAACAATCATTCCTCCCATCATCACAGCCATTTGCTGCTTTTGCGTTTGAGAAACAGCCTTAGTACCACCAGAAACTGTATAAATGATAACTAATATTCCAATGATAGTAGTTGTATAGCCCAATCTCCAGCCAAGTAGTGAAGACAGTATGATAGCCGGTGCATAAATTGTAATTCCAGCCGCTAACCCACGCTGAACCAAAAATATAAATGCCGCAAGAAGCCTTGTTTTGACATCAAACCTGGTTTCAAGATACTCATAAGCTGTATAGACTTTTAGCTTATAATAGATAGGTAGAAAAAATACAGAAATGATTATCATGGCCAATGGCAGACCAAAGTAGAACTGTATAAACCGCATACCATCGGTGTACGCTTGTCCTGGTGTTGATAAAAAAGTAATGGCACTGGCCTGTGTTGCCATTATAGATAGCCCTATTGTCCACCATTTAGAGTCATTACCGCCTCTAATGTAGCTATCCATGCTGTTAGAACCTTTAGACTTCCATACGCCATAGGATACAATAAAAATGAGGGTACCAAATAGTACAATCCAATCAATACTACTCATGAAAACTGAAGGGTAAATAGATAAAACAATAGAATGAAAAATGCCAGATTAGCCATTAACAGCCAATAGATATTTTTCCACTTATTTAAAAAAGGGGGCTTTTCGTCCATGGGTTATTGAGAATTGGATACTTTTTTATCTGAAGGTTGTTCTTTCTTACCCGCAGATACCAAGTTAACAAACAACCTGAATGCTCCGGGAACCCCAGCTGGCAGCTCTCTAAAGAAAGAATAGCCGGTGTAAATATATTTTCCTTTACCATAGTCAGCTACAAGTAGCCCGCCATCCTTAGCGTCCTCGCCTTCATCATAACTTGATAGTAGTGGTGTATATTTTTCATCCCATTCATTCGGAAAGTACAAGCCACGCTCCTGCACCCAGCCATCAAAATCCGCTTCAGTTATTTTGTTTGGATAGTTAAGCAATGGGTTTTTAGGGTCTAGTATTTTAACCTTGGCATCTTCTTCTGTTACACGGTCACGCGAAAGTTTGAGAGGAAATGGCGCGAATTCTTCGGTTTTGAGTCTGTGACTAGTATTGTATTGAATTACAAGAGTTCCTCCTTCAGAAACATAATTCAATATATGAGTCATATAAAACTTAACTCTATCATTGGTGTTCAAGGCCCTTACTCCCAATACTACTGCATCTACCTTTGTAAGATTCTCAGGAGTGATTTCCTCATCCTTCATTTCCCAAACGTCATAACCAATTTCTCTTAAGCTTGCAGGAATAGCATCACCCGCACCTTGAATATAACCAATTACATTTCCCTCTTTCTTAATATCAATTTTGGCCACTTTAGATGCTGCTCTTGGCATAAGCACTTGTGTTGGTATATGATCATAAGCAATGGTCTGAATACTGTTATCATAAGTTTTACCAGCTACCGAAATGCTGGCACTTATCTCACCCGTACTTTGACCTTCAGGAGCTATAACATCAAAAGAAAGTACTGCCTCTTGATCTTTTAGTGCCATTTCAAATTTTTGATTTTCTGGCTGTACTTTCCAGCCCTTAGGAACATTTAAATTTGCAGTTCCAGAAATGTTAGATTTACTGGCTTTAACAGTAATATTAACCTTCTTAGATGCAGCATTGCTGAATATATATACTGGTTCTTCAATGTTTACAAAAGCCGGAGGCGTAATAATAAATGGTCGGTATTGCTCCCCTTCTACAGGATCATTCCACTTATATACCACAGGTGATTCTAGCATTATTTTATGACCAAGCACTTCTACTGCATATGAAACTTCTATAGCCGCAGCATTTTCAGGAGTTCCGCGCAATGCTCTATCTTCAACTTTATAGGTACCCAATGTACCTTCTTCTCTTAACCAATATGGCATTGAGTAATTCCAGCTTTTAGGTATATTAACTGTTGTACTAAATTCAAATTTGGCATTATTAGAAAGAGCAACATTAGCAGTAGTATCCTTTAAGTGATCTATAGCCACAGCTTCAAGCTTTACTTGGATATTAGAACGGTTAACCACCTCAACAGATAGTTTAGCAGCATCTCCAGGACTCACATTATAATCTTCAGAGCTGGTTTCTACATATAATCCCAGCACTGACTTTATAATATCATCAACCTCATTCAATTTTTGAGACTGCCAATGCTTATCCTTCAAAAGAAGAATTTCATCCCTCACCTCTAGCAATTGCTGTAAACTTTCTGAGGGGGTTTGAGGGTTATAATCAGCAATAATTTCATCAATCATTTTACCTATTTTCTCACCGCCTTTTACGCGCTTCCATGATGTATCAACGCCTTCAAAAATATTAAACTCAGCTTTGTCTCCTTTCACAGGCTCTAAAAACTCCAAAGACTCTCCTCTTTGTCCTGTAGATCCAAAACCTTGTGATTTGTGCTGTGAACGGCTCAAAGCGGCCATTTCAGTATATGAAGTACCTAACAATGGATTATAAGCTCCTGCATCAATTACAAATACTCCTGGTGTTTCCTTATTAATATCAGGGCTCCACCATCTGCCGGTATTCATAAATAGTCGTTTTACCTGCCATGGTTCCACAAACTCTAGCTGATCAGCATATGCATTTTTATCTGCCGCCATATCAAAGGCCTCTGCCGCAAATATTGCTGATGTTGTATGATGGCCGTGTCCTGCTCTTTCGTCAGGCGGAAATCTGGTTATGATAACATCTGGCTTAAAGTTTCTATATACCCAAACTACATCTGAAAGCACCTGATCTCTATTCCATATTTTTTGTGTTTCTTCGGTAGATTTAGAATAACCAAAATCATTGGCGCGAGTAAAGAACTGCTTACCCCCATCTATTCTTCTAGCGGCTAATAATTCTTGAGTTCTAATCACTCCTAGGCCTTCTCTTATTTCAGGCCCTATAAGGTTTTGACCTCCATCACCTCTTGTCATTGATAAATAGGCAGTATTGGCCAATGTCTCATTACTTAAATAAGCTATTAAGCGTGTATTTTCATCATCAGGATGAGCGGCAACATATAAAACTGTACCTAAGAAGTTCAGTTTTTTAATCTTCAGAAGTATCTCTGCCGAATTTGGATTATGTGGTTTTTGAGCAAAATTGGAATGTGAAAAAATCAGCCCTAAAGAGAGCAGCAGTATAAATTTTCTCATGTAGTATAACGTGTATTGATTACCGCTGTAAGTTACGCAGGCATTAGCTAAAGGTTCATACTTTGGGCCAACTATATCGTTTGTTTCTTTATGAACGGCAAAAAAATCCCGCTCTCGGTATTACCAAGAACGGGACTCAAAACTAAACAACAACACAACTATTTTATCTGAACGCTACAGTTTCACAGAAATCTGTATGCGCATGAGGGTCTAAGTGATCGAAAACCGAATAAAATAAGATTAGCTCGCCTCCATCAAGATATCCGTCACCTTCAATATGATAACCATCAATATCTTGCTCTGGAATAAAAATATCGTTGCCATGTACCTCTGCAAGCACTTCAATATCTAACCCGTAGAAATTGCGAATGAATACAACATTATTATTTCTGGAAGATTTTACCACTCTTATAGTGTAGTAAGTATAAACACGAGCAGTCTTACTATATTCTTCAGCATCAAAATAACCTGTAAACCTATCTCTGCTGTCATCAATTATGATAACCGGAACTGGGTCTTCAACTACAGTAATCTCACATGCTGAAATTGCAATGGCTAAAAGCGGAAGTAGTAATAACTGTTTCATGATTTAGTACTTTAAGTTTCCTAAACCAGATTAAACAATTATGAGGCCAAAAAATATATACTTACATTATACAACTGAATATCAGAGGTTTATCAAATTTTACCCATCAACTTTTCATTGATAAACATATCGCCATTAACGCTGAATTCAATAACAATTTTTGAAAGCGGGTCTTTATCCTTATTGTAAATTATAACCGAAAACTGATGAGCATGCACACGATCTTTGATATCATCAGAGAAGCCCATGTCTATTATAAAATCATCATTACCCTTAATTTTTCTATTCAGCTTAATGTCGCTTTTATTGGTATGAACCTTATACCTGAATTGATCTTCAGAGGTATTCTTTAAGATAATTCTCATCTTTACATAAGGGAGGTTCTCTGTTGAGTTATTTAATTCCCGTTCAGAATAGGCTACATCTTTTACATTAGAGGGTTTGGTCTTAAAATTATAATCCAACTCAAAATCAAAATCATCAGAACTTAAGTAAGGAACGTTTTCCCCTTGAGCATTTAAATAGCCTGGGATTACAATTAGCAATAGTAGTAGATTCTTCATCATTTGTTAAAAATACTTAACTAAGAACAGAATATCGATACTAATCAATTAAACCTTTCTGGCTTTTGAAATTTGTCATTAAGCAGATCTAGATACTCCTTATGACTTTTAACGTACTTTACCACAAAAGGACAATATACCACAATTTGATAACCTTTCATTCGAGCATAGTCTAATCCAAATTTAGCCAAAGCCGTTGCCACACCCTGCCTTTCAAGCTCTTTGGGTACTCCAGTATGCATGTAAAAAATAGTGTTCTCCCTTATTCTATACTGCAGCTCAGCCTTATGGCCATTAATTATTGTTTCAAACTGACCATTGGTTTTATTATTTACAATTTGCATGCCTTATGAACTCGTAACTTTATCAAATGGTTAGTGCTTTTATAATATCTTTGAATATAATATATTTTCAATCATGGATAAATCTGAACTTAACAATCACCTATTAAAGTATGGTTTTGAACCAGCTTTAGTACAGGAAATATATGATAATGGTAGATCAAAAAAGGTTGTTGCCGGTGAGGTTATTGTTAAACCTGGTCAAAACAACAATTATGTGCCACTGGTACTTGATGGTGTACTAAAAGTAACCCGTCATGATGATGATGGCAGCGAAATATTCCTTTATTATCTGGAAGGTGGAGATACGTGTGCCATGTCCATAAGTTGTTGTTTAGATAACTCCAAAAGTCAGATCAGTGCTTCTGCAGAAGAAGATTCTACCATTTGGATGATTCCCATTGAATATCTTGACAGCTGGATAGCAAAATACCAGTCCTTTAGAAGGTTCATATTTAATTCCTATAGAGAGCGATTTGACGAAATGCTTTTGGCCATAGATAGCATGGCATTTATGAAGATGGACGAGAGACTTTATAAATACTTGCTTGACAAAAAGCAGTCTTCAGGTTCATTCGAAATCAAAAAGACGCATGAGCAAATAGCTAAAGAACTCAACACATCACGAGTTGTAATTTCGCGACTGTTAAAGCAATTGGAAAACGAAGAAAAGATTGAGCAGAGCAGGAATAAAATTGAAATTCTCTAGTAGGTAACTTTTGTTACATTGAAACAAAACGTAAGGCCTATATTTGTTACATAAATTTTAATACTATGAAAATAGATCAGATATATACAGGTTGTTTAGCGCAGGGAGCATATTATATAGAGAGTAATGGAGAAGTTGCCATTATAGATCCGCTTCGTGAAACAGATGTTTACATAAAGAGAGCTTCAGATCAAAAAGCTAAAATTAAATACATTTTCGAAACGCATTTCCATGCTGACTTTGTCTCGGGGCATGTTGATTTGGCTGAAAAGACTGGTGCCGAAATTGTTTATGGCCCGGGAGCTAAAACTTCCTATGACATACATGAAGCCAAGGATGATGAAATTTTTGAATTGGGCGATGTTAAAATTAAAGTACTTCACACCCCAGGTCACACACCTGAAAGTTCTTGCTATTTACTAATAGATGAGAATGGTAAAGAGCATGCCCTCTTTAGCGGTGATACATTATTTATTGGAGATGTTGGTAGACCAGATTTAGCGATTAAATCAGATTTAACACAAGAAGATTTGGCCGGAATGCTTTATGAAAGCCTCAGAAATAAAGTAATGACGTTACCAGATGACGTTATTGTTTACCCAGCACACGGTGCGGGTTCTGCTTGTGGCAAAAATATGAGCAAAGAAACTCATGACCTTCTAGGTAATCAAAAAAAGGTCAATTATGCGCTTAGAGCTGACATGACCAAAGATGAGTTTGTAAAAGAAGTTACCACCGGAATACTACCTCCCCCTCAATATTTCGCTAAGAATGCGATGCTGAATAAAACTGGGGTTGAAAGTCTTGACACCATTCTTGAAAAAGGCAAAGTTCCTTTGTCAGTTGAAGACTTTGAGGCTTATGCTAATCATGAAGGTGCTTTAGTGCTTGACACCAGAAAACCTCAGGATTTTGCTAAAGGTCATATTCCTAACTCCATTTTTATTGGTATTGATGGTAGCTTTGCCCCTTGGGTAGGTGCTCTAATTCCTGATCTACAACAGCCAATCATATTTATTGCTGATGAAGGACGTGAAGAAGAGGTTGTTATCCGACTTTCAAGAGTAGGTTATGACAATACGCTAGGCTATTTAAAAGGTGGTTTTGAAACTTGGGTCAATGCTGGCAAAGAAACAGATACTGTAACATCGATAAGTGCTACAAAATTTGCTGAGGATTACTCAGCATCTGATATTCATGTGATGGACGTTCGTAAACCATCTGAATATGAAGCCGAGCACGTTGAAAATGCCGAGAACATACCTTTAGACTTTGTAAGTGAGCGCATGGAAGATGTTGATAAAAACAAAGAATACTATATCCACTGTGCTGGAGGTTACAGGTCAATGATTATGGCTTCAATATTAAAATCGCGTGGCTTCCATAAACTAATTGATGTAGCCGGAGGTTTTAAAGCTATCGAAGAAACAGATATACCGAAAACGGCATTTGTCTGCCCTTCTACACTCAAATAATAATTAAATACATTGGAAAAATTCTTTAGTTATTTTCTACAACCATGGCCATGGTATGTAGCAGGTCCTGCTATTGCCTTAATCATGGGCTTGCTGCTGTGGTTGGGCAGGTCATTTGGACTCAGCTCTAATTTCAGAACAATCTGCGCCATTGGCGGTGGGGCTAAGTACAGTGACTTCTTTAAATTCAATTGGCGTGATCAGATTTGGAACCTGGTTTTTCTAACTGGCAGTATTGCTGGTGGATTTATTACCAATCAATGGCTAAAGGTGGACCATACCATAGATATAAGCGAGTCTACAAAAGCAGACCTCACCGCTATAGGTGTTCAAAACCCAGGGGCAGAAATGATTCCTACAGAAATGTTTAGCGCTGAAGCACTATTTACATGGCAAGGATTTATTATGATAATCTTAGGAGGTTTTTTAGTTGGCTTTGGCACCAGGTATGCCGGGGGCTGTACTTCTGGCCACGCAATTAGTGGCTTAAGTAACCTCCAAATCCCTTCATTAATTGCTGTAATAGGCTTTTTTATTGGTGGACTGATCACCACACATTTCATTATTCCTTTTTTGTTTTAACTATGGGCAAGTACATAAAATTTTTCGGATTAGGAATTCTGTTTGGCATTGTTCTCACCAAAGCTGAAGTTATATCATGGTACAGAATATACGAAATGTTCCGATTTCAGTCATTTCATATGTATGGTGTTATTGGTAGTGCCGTCCTTATTGGCATCATAATCATTCAATTGATCAAACGCTTTAATATTAAATCCTTTTCAGGTCACACTATTATGATTGTACCCAAAGAAAGAGTTTGGAAAAGGTATATTATTGGCGGAACCATATTTGGCTTAGGGTGGGCACTTACAGGTGCATGCCCCGGTCCTATGTTTATATTAGTTGGTAACGGTTTTCTTATGATGTTGGCAGTAATTGTCTCAGCTGCAGCCGGCACATTTACTTACGGCTTACTAAAGAATAAACTTCCGCACTAAGTAACAATTGTTACTAAAGGGTAGTTTGATGGCATTTATGTTTGTGCAAAAATTAATACATGACCGTAGTTGAAATTTTAGGATATATAGGTGCAGTAGCCATTGGTGTTTCGCTTGGACTTATTGGAGGTGGAGGGTCAATTTTAACGGTGCCTGTCTTGGTATATCTTCTTGGTGTAAGTCCCGTGCTGGCAACTGCATATTCGCTATTTATAGTTGGTTTTAGCTCGCTTGTTGGAGGCATAAAATATGCACGCCAAGGTCTGGTGAATTTCAAAACAGGACTTGTGTTTGCTGTTCCTGCATTCCTTTCTGTTTACCTTACCAGAAGGTATTTGATGCCCTGGTTACCAGATGTTTGGTTTACAACAGAAGTTTTTACACTTACCAAAAACACAGGCATACTGTTGCTCTTCGCCATACTAATGGTGGCCGCTTCAATCTCAATGATCAAGAAATCCAAAACGGAAGAAGTTGAAGTAAAAACAGATGGTACCGAATTTAATTTTATACTGATATTGATTGAAGGCGCGGTGGTTGGCATGCTTACCGGACTAGTAGGTGCTGGCGGAGGCTTCCTTATCATACCAGCACTAGTACTCTTTGCTAAGCTACCTATGAAAATGGCCATAGGAACTTCACTCCTCATCATTGCTGCTAAATCACTCTTAGGTTTTATTGGTGATATTCAGGCAGGAGAAAATATAGACTGGGCTTTTCTTTTAACCATTTCTGCACTTGCAGGAACTGGTATATTTATAGGCATGGCTTTTAGCAAAAAAGTGGATGGAGCACAGCTTAAGAAAGGGTTTGGTTGGTTTGTATTGATCATGGGAGTTTTTATGATTATTAAAGAAACTCTTCTTAAATAAATGTTTTAACTGATAATCAATCGCTTATATTTTTCAGAAACCTCTATTTTAGTTAATATTCATTTGGTAAATTAAGCTTTTGAATTGTACTGGATGCAACCATTTTTTACGCGACTATTTTTTATTCTTCTCCTGCTCTCTACATCTATAAGTTGGGCACAACCAGATTCCTGGGAGACCGCAAGGAAGAACAAAGCGGCTACAATTGATTTGTACTGGTATGTATCCTCTCCTTTCATTTTTCAGAACACTGACAATACTCTAACTGGTATTGAATATGAGTTAATGGAGGGTTTTGCACAGTTTGTGAACGACAAATATGATGTAAAACTTACGCTAAACTGGATTGAAGGCGATGGCTTTAAGGGAACTTATGAAAGAATAAAAAAGAGCCAGCAGAGTGGAGATTTTGGAATTTCTGCATTTTCAATCACAGACCAACGGAAGCAAGACGTGCTATTCTCCAAGTCTTACATGATGGATGTTGCGGTCTTGGTTTCGAGTAATGAAATACCGGTGATACAAAGTGAAGAGGAATTTAAAAAAGTCTTTGAAGGGCTCACTGCAGTTTCCGTTCGAGGCACCACCTACGAAAAAGGGTTAAATGACTTGCAACAGCAGTTGGGAATTAGCTTTCATATTAATAATATACCCAGTGATCAAACTGTGCTTGACGGTCTTCTTTCTGGTGTTGGCAATTTCGCTTATATCGATTTGCCGCTGTACCTTATTGGCCTTAAAGACAACCCCACATCTCCTATAATAAGACAAAACCTGTACCCTATGAAAGGACAGGGATATGGTATGATTATGCCCAAAAATAGTGACTGGAAAGCCATTATTGACGAATACCTAAACAGTGCCTATTTTGAAAGCATACAGTCTGATATTATAGAGAGATACCTTGAAAACGACATCTATGAACTTATAAAAAGTATATCTTCTGACAGTAATGTTAATGCCGATGAGCTGATCATTCTTTTGAATAAGGAGAAGGAAATTCAAAACAAACTATTGCTCGAAAGGGCGCTTGAATTACAGGAGAACAACATTATTCAGTATGTGCTAATTGTATCAATTATTGGGGCACTGCTTGGACTTATCATTTTTTACAGGCTATACAAAGGCAAAGAAGCGGCAGTTTCTAATTTACAATCGCATAAAGAGAAAGTGGAGCTGCAGCAAAACAAGATTGAACAGGCTAATGCCGAGCTGCTAACCCTCAATGAAGAAAAAAACAACCTTATTCGTGTGTTAGCGCATGACTTAAGATCCCCTATCAATCAGGTAGCAGGTTTGGCAGAAATACTGCTCATGGACAAGGCAAAGCTCTCAAAAGAGCAGATCGAAATCATTCAGCAGGTTATCAATTCTTCTAACAGGCTGCGCGAAATGATCAGCAAGATTTTGGATGTTGACGCCATTGAATCAAGAGAGTTAAATGTTAAGCTTAACCCCATCCATCTCAATAAAATTTTTGCTGAACTGCATGGTGAATATGACACTATTGCAGAAAACAAGCATATAAAGCTCAATTTTAAAATTGATGAGGAATTGAGCATCATGGGTGATGAAGTGTTTGTTAACCAAATACTTGATAATCTAATTTCAAATGCCATTAAGTTCTCCAATGCCAACTCTACGGTGGTACTAAAAGCCATAGACGTTGGAGATAAAGTCGAAATTCAGGTAGCTGATAAAGGGCCTGGCTTTACACCTGAAGATCAAAAGAAGATGTTTAAGAAGTATCAGCGGCTAAGTGCTCAACCCACGGGTGGTGAGCAGTCTACAGGGCTGGGACTGAGCATTGTCAAAATGTTTACCGAATTGATGGGTGGAACCATCTCCTTTGACTCAAAAGTAGGTATGGGCACTACATTTAAACTGCAGTTTAACAAAAGCTAATGCAAGGAAAATTATCATCACTGTATATTCCAATACTCTTATGTCTTACGCTGGGATTAGCGCCTTTTACTCCAGAGCCGCATTTAGTGGGTAAGCTGAGATGGGTGCTTGGTGGTGCCAATGGCATGCAAGCCATGGACTATTTTGATCTGGCATTTCATGGTTTTCCGTGGGTATTTTTGATTATCAGAATCGCTGGGCTAAGGAAAAAAGCTAATTAAGCTTAGGGATATTTAATTAATAGAAAAGGTTCTTGCTTTTCATGCTGTTGGCTACAGGCGAGAAATAGATTTTGCACGGTGAAGTTCAAATGTGCTCTTAAGGAATGTTAGAGGACGTTTTTTCTTCGCATATTATGTCGATATTGAAGTTCATGTCAAACCCGTTACGTCTAAGTGTTACTGTCATTGAATTTGATTTTTTTATAAGAGAATCTCCCGCTTGGGCATTCTCATATATTTTATTCCAATAATTATTTAAACCGTATACGCTAGATGTTGAATCATCTTGCATTACCCAAAAAGAAGGTGTCGCATGATTCGCTTTGTCAATAAATTTACCAGTAATAAATTTATTAATTTGACTATTCATGGTATGTCGTTTCAGTCCGCAATTGTCATCATTGACAGATGGCATTGTGATGCCTATTGAAATTGGAACTAGAATTATGGTTAATATGTAAAGGGTTAGAATTAACGAGTAAACAACCTTGTTCTCTTTCTCTTTTATAAGATTAACATATTCAAAGAAAAAGCCTCCGAATAATATATTTACTGGTTTGTCATTGCGGATGAGCAAGAATATTATAGTCAATGTCAAGGTTATGACTGATGCAAAAGCCCCGAATAAAATTAATATAGAGTATTCTTCATTAGTCATTACATGTCCTCTAACGCCCCTGTAAGGCGAGTATTTTCACTTTAGTTCAAGGTTTAAAACTAGCACGATTTGGGTTTAGAACCTAGTTCCGCCACAAGCAGCTTGAAACACACCGTCATTACAAGTAGTCCACAAGTTAAGAGATGAAAGTGGCTATGAAATGCCAACCCAAAACGTGCGGCCAAGCCGCATCAAAGCATTTAAGGACTTCGCTATGTGAAGTCCAAATGCGCTCTTATAGCATGTTGTAATCCGTTTTTAAAAGTGAAGTATTACAGTGTCTGTTCTTGTGGTTGTTAGATCGGTTTTATCAACTACATCTGTATATTCCGCTATACCAGTAACTTGCTTTCCTTTTAATTCAGATTGACTTAATTTATAAAAGACAGCAGAATATTTTTCGTTAATCTCAATCTCTTCATTATTTATTTCTGTTCCCGATATTGTTAGGTAAAATTTCCTATGAAGGTCATAATATCTAGCAAAGTAAGGCTCACGTACAAGATAAAAATGAATTACTATAGAATCACTCTGATTTGCATGCTTGGTATACTCTATAAGGTCTCCTTTAGAGTTTGTTGGGTCCCCAAGAGAATCGTAGTTTCTCTGATACACTAATTCACCATTAGGATTACTGTTATAATACCACTTATACATTGGCATTTCCATTCTCATGGTGTCAGTCTTAGTTGCAAAATAATATACTATTAAGGTGTCGTAATAACTTCCGTGTTCTCCAAAGCTCAGAGACCCTAGATTAAAATTTATTTCTGTCTTTGGTAAACCTGATTTGTATTGTTCCAAAAGTGTCGAGTCAAGTGTACCGTTAGTCCTTTTAAAAGTAATCCAAGTCTCACCTGATTCATAAGGAATATTGAAGGTTGAATCTAAAATGTTCGGATGATAGTGTTTAGCTTCATCAATAACTTTCAGAATTTCTTTTGCAAAAACTATTGAATCAGTATCCGAATCATTATTCTTTTCTTGACAAGAAAATGAAACTATAACTAGGAATAAGTGTAAGTATTTGAATTT
>NZ_SMLV01000208.1 GCF_009711525.1 Fulvivirga lutimaris | reverse complement strand
CAATTCAATTAGAAATGGTTAGTTATTTTCTGTTTTAGAATCAACCTCTATTTATTCACTTTTTAAATTGTTCACAGGGTTAGCTATAGCAGCTTTTAAACCATGTATGCCTGCCGTGATCACTGCAATGGCCACAACAACTAATCCTGCCATGGCAAAGGCCCACCAGGGCAAATTAATACGATAAGTGAATTCGCTTAACCACTCTTGCATTAAGAAATAGGCAATAGGTGAAGCAATGAGAATAGCCAATAATACAAGTTTTACAAAGTCGCTGGATAAGTTGTTGAGTAGACTCCAGACTGAAGCCCCCAGTACTTTTCGGATGCTGACTTCTTTCTTTCGTTGCTGAATCATATAAGAGGTTAACCCAAACAAACCCAAACAAGCAAGTATGATTGCAATACCTGAAAATAAATTCATGGTTTTACTCAACTGGAGTTCTGTCTCATATAATCGATTATAATCCTCATCTAAAAAGTGATAACTGAATGGTCTATCTGGCATAAACTGTTTCCACCGTGTTTCAATGTATGCAAGGGTTGAGGGTATATCATTTCCATTTACTTTTACAAGTAGTTTTCCGCCCCAAGTAGCCGTGAACAATACTAAAGGGTTGATGTCATTTCTTAGTGATTGAAAATTAAAATCTTGAATAACACCAACTATTATGCCTTCCTTATTTAGTACCATCTCTTGACCAATAGCCTCTTCAGGCGTCCACCCTAGTTTTTTGGCGGCACTTTCATTAATAATATAATGAAAAACCATTTGGTCCCAGTCTTCCTCATCAGTAGCATCAACTTGCTGCCCGGTAAAATTTGTACCTGTAATTAATTGTAAGCCATTTACCTCAAGATAATTGTTATCCACTGGATTAGCATTTACGGGAATTACTTCGTTTTCAGGCATTGTGGGCAGACGCATACTATAGCCGCTTTCAATGTTTACTGGACTATTAGCTGTGCGGCTCACGCTTAAAATCTGTGCATTTTTAGCCAATTCCTGTTTGAAGGTAGAAAGTGATTGATGAGAATCGCTCCATCCTACAGGTAATAGTATTACATGATCCCTGTCGTATCCCAAGTCTGTTTTTTGAATAAAATCAAGCTGGCTTTGAATAACGAGTGTGCAAATAATAAGAAATACCGAAATACCGAATTGAAATATTGTGAGGGATTGCTGTAACCAACGTGCGGAGGAGGTATTTTTAAAAACACCTTTAAGCACCTTTGCTGGGTGCATGCGTGCTAAGACTAAAGCTGGATATCCTCCTGCAACTAAACTGATTATGATAGCAATGCTTACAACCACTAACAGAAAGTTGACGGTATACAAATCAGAAAGTTGTAAACTACGATCAATTAACTGATTAAAAGAGGGTAATAATATGGCTGCCAGACCTACACTCACCACAATGGCAAGTAGGCATAGGGTAAATGATTCAACAATAAACTGCCAAAATAACTGACCTCTTACTGCTCCAGATACTTTTCGAATGCCTACTTCTTTTGCACGTTCAATGGATTTAGCAGTTGTTAGATTAATGTAAGTAAAGCATACTATCATTAGAATGAGTAAGGCAACGGCACCCAGAATATATAGATAGCTTACGCTGGTATTTTGCACAAAATCGCTATGTGGGGAGTGAAGGTGTATTTTGTCAAAATGTTCTAGTGAAAAGCTGATTTTTGCCCCACTGCCCTCCATTTCTTTTTCCACGTATGGATTGATTTTTTCCTCCAAAGAAGCAAATGAATGCTCATCATTTAATAATAAATAGGTGGTATAGTTGGCCCTGAAATATGTTTCTTCCTGATTTTGGCCTAAAGATGAAAATGAAGCCAAAAAGTCAAATCGTATTTGTGAAGTGTAAGGATAATCACGGATAACTCCAGTCACCTCATAAGGTGTTTTTTTGATCCCTACTTCAAGAATTTTTCCTAACGCATTTTCTCCAGGAAAATATTTATTAGCCATGCTTTCAGTAAGCACTAGCTTGTTTTTTCCATCGAGCGCAGTGGCTGGATTACCTTGAAGCATTTCATGATAAAAGGCATCAAAGAATGAAGAATCGGCATAAATAAAACCGGATTCGGATACTGGCTCATTATTGAGCAGTAAAATCCTTGAAGCGTCTACCATTCGGATTCCTTTTAACACTTCTGGAAATGTGCGTGAAAAAACAGGAGCAACTTTTGTACTAGTAAAGATCCCTACATTTGAATCTGAACTTCCATCAAAACTATACTCCATCACCACTCTTGCTATGCGGTTTGCTTTAGGTTGAAATTTATCATAGCTCAATTCATGTTGAATGAACAAAGCAATAAGCAAGCATGAAGTAATGCCAATTGTCAGCCCTACCATGTTGATGACTGTTGATGGCTTGTTTTTCCAAAGCGCACGTAACGCAATCTTAAAATTGTTTCTAAACATGTCGAGTTGATTTAGATGTTGTATTTGAGTTATTGGTTTGATTATTCCAGGCCTGAAGAGCCTAATAACATCTTTAGTAAACCCCCAGCGTGCTGATCTAGTAGATTTTTTTTCTACCCTTCTTTCAAAACGTTCAAATAAATCACCTTCAAGATCTTCTACAAAGTCTGGGTTACAAAACCAGCGGAAGAAACGGAGTGGCAGTTTTGGTGGATTGATTTTATTCATTCTTCAACGAATTGGTAGGGTTTTGCAATGCTGCTTTCATTGATTGCCAACTCATTGTGCCAAAAGCAATTATAGAAATTGTAATAGCTGCAATAATGTAGATTCCTATACCAATAGATTCCTGATATGCAAAGCCTTCCAACCATTTTGTCATGGCAAACCATGCCAATGGTGCCGCTATAATGAATGCAACTATAAGCAGCTTAGATAAATCTTTGGACAGGAGGAACACAATAGACCCAACAGATGCACCTAAGACTTTACGGATGCCAATTTCCTTAATGCGTTGCGATGTGGTATAAGTAGTAAGCCCGAATAATCCCAATAGAGCAATAATAATGGCGAGCAAAGCAAAGGCGGTAAACAACTCAGCGAATTGGTTGTCTGCTTTGTATTGTTGATCGAAACTGTCGTCCAGAAAGTAATAACTAAATGGACGATGAGGAATTAGTTCTTTCCATTTGTTTTCGAGATTTTGAATTGTGGAATACAAATCATCAGTATCTACTTTTAGTGAAAACATGGCCATGCTAAAGGGCTCATATCTTAATGACAGTGGAGCTACTTCGTTGTGTAGTGATTGATAGTTGAAATCATCCACAACACCAATAATTTTACCTTCTCTACCCCATTGAGAAAACTTTTTACCGACTACCTCTTCAGGATTTGTATAGCCCCATTGCCTCGCAGCTGCCATATTTATCATTAGTGCCTCTGTAGAATCTGAATAGTAGTCATATGAGAAGGCTCTGCCCGCCAACACTTTGATTTCGTAAAAAGGCACAAAGTCAGGGTCTATTTCATAGATGGCAGGGCTGTGAGGCACCATTTCTCCATTTTGGTCTTCTATTAGTGTGCCGGCATTAGGATGATACCCTCCGGGTACAGCTCTGGAAGCACATATTGAGCTAATACCAGGCTGATTGGCAAACTGTGTTTTTAGTGTTTCAATGTTCCTAGAAACCTCACCGTCAAAACCAAATTCAAGAATTAAGGTTTGATCTTTAGTAAAACCTAAATCATGATTTTGCAAATATTGAAGCTGGTTGTAAACCGTTGAGGTTCCAATGATAAGACCAATGGTTAGAATGAATTGAAAAGTGACCAGCCCTTTTCTCAAAACCACTCCGGAAGACCCTGTTTTAAAATTACCTTTCAACACTTTGGCGGGTTGAAATTTAGATAGAAGGAATGCCGGGTATGATCCAGCTAACAATCCAATGGTCAAAATTCCAATAATAAAAACGCCAAGAAATAAAGGATTAAGGAAAGTGCTGATGCTAATTTGAACTCCCGTAAGTTCATAAAGATAAGGCGCTGCAACTGTTACAATACAAATAGCAATTACGCCTGCAAAAAGGGCTAGTAGGATAAATTCTGATAAAAATTGATTGACTAGGGAGTATTGCCGTGCACCGACTACTTTGCGAATGCCGATCTCCTTAGCACGTTCTAAAGACCTTGCTGTAGACAGGTTGATGAAGTTGATGCAGGCAATAATGAGAATAAATAACCCGATGATTGAGAAGATGATAAGGTTAGTTACACTGCCTGTTTTTCCCGCCTGTCTGGCCGCCACTGAGTGGAGGTATGACCCCTCCAATGGCTCAATATCCAAATAGAAGTTCGAATTCTTCCAATCAGCCGTGTATTTAGTAGCTATAGGTTGCAGCTTTGGAGTAATGGATTCTATTGTCGCACCTTCTTTCAGTGTGATGTAGTTGTAGAAATCTACATACCCCCAATTATCAAATATGCCTGGACGAATGTCATAGAAAGTGGCCATTGAAATGATCCCATCGAAAATGTATTGAGAATTATCAGGAACATCTTCCATTACACCAGTTACCACACATTCCCTTTCTTGCTCTAATATTACCGTCTTACCGAGAACATCGGTAGTTCCAAAATACTTCTTAGCTAATGTTTCTGTAAGCACTATACTATTCGGCTCTGTTAGTACTTTATCTGGGTTTCCAGCTATTAGGTTCCAGCTGAAAACTTTAAAGACAGTCGAGTCTCCATAAACCACATTCTTTTCGTTGTACAGCTCGTCATTAGCCTTTATTAGCTTAGAATGGCCGGGAGTAAACCTACAGAAGTATTCAACCTCTGGAAGCTCTTCTTTAAGCGCTGGCCCAACAGGTGCATTACCCCAAAATCTGAAATCTTCTGGTGTTGGCGGTATATCGCGTTCCTCACCAGCATGTGCACCCTGCAAAATTCTATAAGTACGGTCAAGGTTTTCATGATACTGGTCATAAGAAAGCTCTTTTAATACATAAAAGGCAATGAAAATACACGAGGCCATACCTACAGCCAGCCCGGAGATGTTAATTATGGAATAAAACTTTTCTTTGACAATGTGTCGCCACGCTACTTTGTAATAATTGTTAATCATGGTTGTGTTGTTGAGTTTTTGAATTTTGAGAGATTTCATTAGAGATGGTCGAAATAATTTCAACACATCTGTTATAAACAGCCACCTTGCAGTATTGAGAGATTTTTCGTCAACTCTTCTTTCGAAACGTTCAAATAAATCACCTTCAAGATCTTCTACAAAGTCTGGGTTACAAAACCAGCGGAAGAACCTTAAGGCCCAATGAGGAGGGTTAATATTTTGAATTTTAGGCATTATGCGCTGAAGGAGAATTCTGGTATGGCATTCCAAAGCTCCATGCGTTGTTCTTTGGTTTCGGTGAGTACTTTCTTGCCGTAAGCGGTTATTGAAAAGAAGCGTTTTCGCTTACCACCTCTTACTTTGGTGGCCTCTCCAAATTCTGAGGATAGGAAGCCTTTTTTCTCTAGCCTTCTTAAAACTGTTTGAAGTGCCCCTATGCTTACCGAGCGCTTCAGTCTATTTTCCATTTCATCAATAATGGCAATTCCATAAGCCTCATCTTTAAGTATGGCTACCGTTAGCAGTACGATTTCTTCGAACTCGCCTAAATTATATTTACCCATAACATTTATTT
>NZ_SMLV01000028.1 GCF_009711525.1 Fulvivirga lutimaris | reverse complement strand
AAAGCATTAGAAGCAGAACAGGGAGAAAGAAGAAACTCCCATCCTTCATTCAAAGCAGGTGATACAGTTAATGTTCACGTGAAAATTAAAGAAGGTAGTAAAGAAAGAATTCAGCAGTTTCAAGGAACTGTTATTCAGAGAAGACACCCTAATTCAGCTGGTGAGACTTTCACAGTAAGAAAAGTTTCTAACGGTATCGGAATAGAAAGAATTTTCCCTATCCTTTCTCCAAACATTGAGAAAATTGATGTGGTAAGATTGGGTAAAGTAAGAAGAGCTAGATTGTACTACTTGAAAGGTAGACAAGGTAAGGCTGCAAGAATCAAAGAGAAATTGTAATCTCTTACTAAACAACAACAAAAAAGGCTTGTCAATTGACAAGCCTTTT
>NZ_SMLV01000247.1 GCF_009711525.1 Fulvivirga lutimaris | reverse complement strand
AAGTATCAATGGTGGTTTCTCAAGAATGGATAATGACAGTTATATTCCTAATGCTGAAACTTCTAGAACTACTATGAGTTTTGGAGGTAATGGTCAGTTGGATAATGGTCTATTCCTATCTGGAACTATCAACTATACTAATACGAATCAGTCGGCCCCACAATCTGGAGCTAGTGCTTTTAACGATTATTTTGGTGGTGCCGCTGGAGGTTCGATTTTCGCAAGGTTATTTTACTTACCAAGAAACTTTGATTTGAATGGACTTCCATTTGAGAACCCAGTAAATGGTAACAATGTATTTTATAGAGCACTAGATAATCCTCGTTGGATTGCTAAATACAATATATATTCTAGTGAAGTAAACAGAGCCTATGGAAGTATGACTGCTTCTTATGATGTTACAGACTGGTTAACAGTACTGGCACGTGGTGGTATGAATACATATCATGAAGCTAGAAGGAATGTAGTTAGAAAAGGGGGTATTGAAATTCCTAACGGACTTGTTTATACTGAAGACCTAGCTTACTTAGAGCAGAACTACGATTTTACTGCTACAGCTAATAAAGAGTTTGGCAACCTAAGTGTTAATGCACTCTTAGGAATGAATATGCAACAAAGAGAGTTAACTAGAAGAAGAGTAACTGGAAATAATATCATTTCTACAGGATTGAACTTGACTGATGGTACATCAACTCAAATTGTGGATCTTGATTTCGCTTCACTAAGAAGACTTTATGCTGTTTACACTAACGTGGTATTGGGATACAATGATTATCTATATTTGACCTTAACGGGAAGAAATGACTGGTCATCTACACTTCCGGATGGAAATAATAGCTATTTCTACCCATCTGCTAGTTTAGCTGGTGTGGTTAGTGATATGGTAGACTTACCATTGTTTGTAAACTTCTTAAAAGTAAGAGCTGCAATTGCCACTGTGGGTAATGATGCACCACCTTACCGTACAGGTAATGTTTATTCTATAGGAGTACCATTTACTCCATCAGGAGGCGCACCAATAAACAGAGCTTCTCTAGGTAACAGATTGGGTAACCCTAATTTGAAGCCTGAGTTTACTTCAGAGTATGAAGCAGGTTTTGAAGCACAATTCTTAAATAGTAGAATTGGGGTAGACTTAACTTATTTTAACAGAACGTCAACTGATTTGATCTTAAATGCCGATCTGGCAAGATCAACTGGTTATAGTCAAGAGGTAGTTAATGTAGGAGAGTTGAACAATGCTGGATGGGAGATTGGTTTAGACATTACTCCTGTTAAATTGAATAATGGTTTTACTTGGAATTCTTATTTCGCATTCACGAAAATTAAAACTGAAGTTATTGATGCAGGTCCAACAGGAGAACTTTTGCTAGGCGGTCCAGCTTCAACTTTAGGTACGATATTCAGAAATGGAGCTCCTTATGGTCAGATCTTTGGTTCTAGTAATGCTAGAGATGATGAAGGCAATCTATTGATTGATCCTCAAAGTGGTCTGCCATTTGCTTTGCCAACTTCTGATATTGTAGGTGATCCAAACCCAGACTTCACTTTAGGATGGACAAACACTTTTACATTCAAAGGTATTACGTTGAGAGCTTTGGTTGACTGGAAACAGGGTGGAGATTTCTACTCGTTTACGGCAGCTTCATTGTTGCTTAGAGGTCAGTTGAAAATTTCTGAAGATAGAGAAGCTATTCGTGTAGTACCAGGTGTACTTGGTGATACTCAAAACAATGTAGCTTTATTGGATGAAAATGGTAACAAGATTCAAAATACTATTGGTATTTCTGCATTTGACTCACACTTCTCTAACGGATGGGGAGCTTATGGTCAGGATGAGGTAAATATCTATGACGGTACTGTTATCAGACTAAGAGAAATTAGCTTAGGTTATAGCCTTCCAAAGTCTTTGCTTGAAAAGACTCCTTTCGGATCGGCTTCTATTTCAATATCTGGACGTAACCTTTGGTTCAATGCACCAAATGTCTTGGAAGGTCTAAATCTTGACCCAGAGGTATTAGGTGAATTGCCTGATTCTAACGTTCAAGGATTTGAATATGGTAGTGCTCCAACTACTAAGCGTTATGGAGTTAACTTATCATTAACCTTTTAATTAGAAATACTTATGAAAAATATTAAGAGAAAAATAGTCGCTAGTGCGATGTCTTTCATAATGTTATTTTCTGTAACATCTTGTGACATCTTCGACTTAGATATAAATCAAGATCCAAACAACCCAACTACGGCTTCTGCGGATCTTTTATTGGCCAATGCACAGTTAAATGGTATTTCAACATTTGCTGGCGGACTGAATGATGCCACTATGGGCTTTATGGGAATTAATACATCTTTTGATGATTTTAACATGACCAACGGATCATGGAATGGTACATGGAATTATCTGTATTCTAACCCATTGGCAGATTTGGAACAAATCATTATTGATGCTGAAGAAGCTGGAAATAACCCTCATTATTTGGGTGTTGCGCAGGTAATGAAAGCTTACTATTTCGGAATAATGGTGGATATGTGGGGAGACGTTCCTTATTTTACTGCTTTCAAAGGAAGTGAAAACAAAGCTCCTGGTTATGATGATGATGCAGCTATCTACGCAGATTTGATCGCACTTTGTGATAAAGCTGTTGCCAACTTTGCATTGACTAGTGCAGTTGATGTTACTGGTGATTTGATTTATAATGGAAATATAACCAGCTGGAGAAGGGCAGCGAAGACGATAAAGTTAAAGCTTCTTCTTAACACTGACGATGCGACTGGCATTGCAGCTCTTATTGCTGATGATGATCTAATTGACCGTAGTTCAAGAGATTTCCAATTCAAATTTGGAAGCCTTCAAAACCCAGATGACAGACATCCGATGTATCAGGCAGGATATGCAGGTGGTGAGGCAGGTTACTCATATTTTGGACATCAGTTGATGGTTGAAATGTTAGAAAATAGAGATCCTAGAGTTCCATTCTACTTTAAGAGGCAAACTACTGACGTTTTAGATATTGCTGACCCAACTGATAAGCAAACTATCCCTTGTTCTCAAAGAACGGATTGTACTTATGGCTATTTGGTGACTAACCCAGCCATGACCAACAGAATCTACGAAGTAGATCCTGGTAGTATGACTGCTGATCAAGAGGAGTATTTGGCTGGTTTCTTTGGTCGGGATAGAGCTGATCCATCAGGTATTCCAAATGATAACCCCTTAAGAACAATTCCATCGGCTTACCCAGCGGCAGGTCTTTGGGATGATGTTGCAGAGACTGGTGGTGGAAACAAAGGTAGAGGTGATGGTATTTTCCCTATGCTTACTTCATGGATGACTTACTTCTATATGTTAGAAGCGCAAGTTAGATTGGGAGTGAACACTGGTATGTCAGACACAGAATTACTAGAAGAAGCTTTGTCAGCTCAAATGGATAAGGTTATAGCTATTGGAACTGCAGCAGATCCTGCGGCAAGCGATGATGTTACATCATGGGATTTCCCTATTACCTATACTGATTTTGATGTTTATGTACAGGATCTCGTTGATGATTATCCTGCTGGTGGTAATGCAGATCAAAAACTTCAGTACATGATGAAGCAAGCTTGGTTTGCTAATTTTGGAAATGGATTTGAGGTATACAATGCCTACAGAAGAACAGGTTACCCATCTACTTTACAAACACCATTGCAGACACCAAGAAGTTTTCCATTGAGGCTTCCGTACGCTCAAGCTGAATTAAATTTGAATGCATCAACACCAACAATTATTTATGATGTTGATAGAGTATTTTGGGACAAGGATTAATATAAATTCAAAGAAAACATGAAAAGATTTAATAAATTATTTATAACGTTATTGTTACTAGTAACAATAACTATATCATGTCAGGATGAGGATTTACTAGAAATCAATAATCCTACATGGGAAACAGGAGTTAACACTTTTGGACAAATAGCAGATGGTTCAGCGGCTAACTTTATCCGTGGAGATGAGTCAGTAGACTTAACTTTTGACTGGAGATGGATTTCCGTTGATCAGGCTAATACAATAACTAGCGTAGATTTCTATGTGAGTTGGAGTGAGTCTTATGTGAATGTAAACGGTGATGCTGCCGTTGCTAATCATGGTAGCCAACTGGTAAGCACTGCCACCCCTGGTGGTAACAGAGAAGATATTACATTTACTCTAACTCAGGCTGATTTAGCGGCAGCTTTCGCTGGCACCACTTATAACTATGATGATGGTAATGATGCTACTGTTGATGTATTTACATACGCTGGTAAGCCTACAAGAGACGTTGCTGGCGGTCAGGCTTTTATAGATGGAGATAGCTTCATCTTAACCTGGTCATTAACTGGATCTGATGGACGTGTATTTGAAGGATGGTCTCCATCTGTATGTACAGAGGTTCCTGGGTCTAACTGCCAAATTGCTTGGATAGTTGAGTGTGGTCAAGTGCTTAAGGATCCTTCTCAAACTTTCGCCTTGTCGATGCAGGATTCGTATGGTGATGGATGGAATGGTGGAGCATTAGCTGTTATCGTGGATGGTGTTTCTACAGAATATACTATTTCGAGTGCTCAAGGTGCTGCAAATGATGTAGATGTAACTGTTCCTGATGGAGCTACTAGCGTTCAGTTTGAGTATATTTCAGGTGACTGGGATTCAGAAGTTACATTTTCAATTACTACCGAAAGTGGTAATGTAATCGCGAAATATGGACCTTCTCCTCCCGTAGGAATACTTACATTAGATTTATGTAAAGAAAACGAGTAATATAATAAATTGCTTAATTTTAAAGACACGGAGAAATCCGTGTCTTTTTTTTGTTCCAAATAACTTGTAATTATTTGATATGGGAGGATTAAGACTTAGTATTATCATATCGACCATGTTTCTTTTTTGCTTTTTTGACAATACAGAGGCAAAGCAAGGACATGATTTCAATGGGGCAGAAAAGGACTTAATAATATATATATTTTTAGCTCCTGATTGCCCAATCTCACTTAAGTATATAAATACGCTTAGAGAAATGGATTCAATCTTTCATAAAGAAGTAGCATTCATTGGGCTGTTTCCCAAGACATATTCTACAAATCAAATGGAAGAGTTTAGGAAAGAATATAATATCAATTTTGATATTCTCATTGATGACAATAATAACTTTATCAATAAATTTAACATTTCAGTAACTCCTGAAGTATTGCTTATTAAGAACGATAAGGTGCTTTATCAAGGAGCTATTAATAATTGGTTCTATGCTTTAGGGAAAAATAGAGCAAAACCTACAGAGCATTACTTAATAGATGCAATCAGTTTGACGCTTGCTAATGAAAAGGTTGAAGTTGCCAAAACTGAGGCCATTGGTTGTATAATATCAAAATAGAAATAATAAATGAAGGAACTTTTACTTGCCTTGTTTATCTTACTCAGTTCAGTAACTGGTTATGGACAAAAAGTAACTTATTTTGATAACATTGAAGAAATAATAATCACCAATTGCGCTCCTTGCCATAAAAAGGGAGGCTATGGCCCATTCCCATTAACAACTTATGATGAAGTAAAATCTAAAGGTAACTTTATTGGGTATGTTACTAAGACCAAATATATGCCTCCATGGAAGGCTGATCCTGAATTTCAATCATATAAAAATCAGATAATACTTTCAGACGCAGAAATTGCTACTATTCAGGCGTGGGTAAATGGGGGCTTTAAAAAGGGAAAGTCTAAAGGACCAAAACCTGTCATAAAGGATCTATTGGTTGATCAAAAAGCCGATTTGGTAATTGAAATGGACTCACCATTTGAGTTATCTGAACAAGCTATAGAAGATTATCGCTTTTTCAATATCCCAACAAATTTAGAAGATGATGTTTATTTGAAATCAGTAGAGTTTATACCTGGAAATAAGCAGTTAGTTCACCATAGCCGGATAATGGCTGATACGTCAAATCTCATGCATGAGATTGACGGAATGTCAGAGTATGACCCAGAAATAAAGAGGTTTATGACTATCCCTTTAGCTGATGAGTTTTTGTATGGTTGGGTGCCGGGAAATTTACCAGTGCTATATCCTGAGGGAACGGGTAAGAAAATGTACGCAGGTACGGACCTTCTTTTAAATATTCATTATGCTCCGACTTCCAAAACTGAATATGATCAATCAAAAATCAAACTATACTACACCAAAGAACCTGTTGAGCACGAAATAAAGACTTTGGCAATACGCGAAACACATATTTCTAATCAACCATTTTATCTACATGCTGAAACAGTACCTACTTTTTATGTGAGTTATACCGTTGAAGAAGAAATGAATCTTGTTTCTATACTTCCTCATATGCACTATTTAGGCAAGAGTTTTAAAGCTTTGGCAGTAACTCCCGATGGTGACGCTATTCCTCTAATTAAGATTGATGAATGGGATTTTAATTGGCAAAGCACCTATCTGTTTAATGATGTAATTAAAATACCAGCTCAATCAGTAATACTAGTGACGGCTACGTATGATAATACTTCCGAAAATCCTGCTAATCCAAACACGCCCGCAGTTGATGTTGGTTATGGATGGAATACAACAGACGAAATGATGAATCTGGTGATTTATTATTATTAAAGATTTAAGAGGTAATTTTTCACATAATCCTCAACACCCTCTTCAAGCGTTGTAAATTCTTTAGGATAACCAATGGATTTTAACTTAGCCATATTTGCCTCTGTAAAATATTGATATTTATCTCTAATATCTTCTGGAGTGTCAATGAATGAAATATCTTCATTCTTATCCATTGCATTAAAAACCGATATGGTAAGATCTAAGAAAGTTCTGGCCTTACCACTGCCAAGGTTATAAATCCCAGAGTCCTTTCGGTGATGCATTAGCCAGTAACATACGTCTATCACATCTTTTACATACACGAAATCACGCATTTGCTCCCCATCTTTATAGTCTGGATTATGCGAACGGAATAACTTCATGGCATCTGTTTTCAATATTTGATTATATGCATGCCATACCACAGATGCCATTCGTCCTTTATGATATTCATTAGGCCCATAAACATTAAAGAACTTTAAACCTGTCCAGAAGAAAGGCTTTTCTTCTTGCTCGAGTGCCCAAACGTCAAAATCTTGCTTTGACTGGCCATACGGGTTTAATGGTTTGAGTTTAGGTATTTCTGCTTCGTTGTCATCATAGCCAAACTCACCAAGTCCATAAGTGGCTGCAGAGGATGCATAGACCAATGGAATTTGATGTTCAATACACAGTTTCCATATATCCTTAGTGTACTGGGTATTCATTTTAGTCAATAGCTCTACATCAAATAGTGTGGTATCTGTTTTGGCACCAATGTGAAATATAAATTCAACTGCTTTACCATTTTTTGATAGCCATTGAATAAAAATATCCCGATCAATTTTCTCTTTGATCTTGAGCCCTAACAAGTTTTTGTTCTTATCTTCTCGATCGAAATTATCTACAGCAATGATATCGTTGAAATTTTCATTGTTAAGTTTTTCTATCAATTGACTGCCAATAAACCCTACTGCGCCTGTAACTACTATCATGAATTTAGATTTTGAACAAATTAACCTAATGATTTCAATAAATTAAAAGGTATTAATAAATAATGGCTTTGCTATCTTTGCTAAATAATTCAGAGAGATGGTTTTTGTTAGTAGACATGAGCATTTTAACGCAGCACATAAACTGTACAATCCAAATTGGAGTGCTGAGAAAAATGAAGAAGTATTTGGCCCTTGTGCTAATGCCAACTGGCATGGGCATAATTTTGAAATTATTGTGACGGTAAAAGGCGACCCTGATCCTGACACTGGGTTTGTAGTTGACTTGAAAAAGTTGAGCAGGCTTATAAGATCCGAAATAGTTGAGAAGGTGGATCATAAAAACCTAAACCTTGATGTTGATTTCATGGCTGGAAAAATGGCTAGCACTGAAAATTTGGTCATTGAGTTTTGGAGGATACTTAATGAAAACCTTGATACCATTACTTCAACCGCACAGCTTCACTGTATAAAACTCTACGAGACACCTAGAAACTTTGTAGAATACTATGGTTAACAAAATTTACTGATTCCATGAAATATTATTTAATAGCCGGAGAACGCTCTGGTGATCTTCATGGCGGTAATTTGGTTAAATCATTGAACCAGTATGACCCTAATGCT
>NZ_SMLV01000356.1 GCF_009711525.1 Fulvivirga lutimaris | reverse complement strand
AAGATCGCAAAAAAGTTTCTGTAACATGATGCATGAGTAAATAAATACACATACTATGGAATGAAACGATGAAAATTGTACAATCTGATTTTTTATTCTACGATAAAAAAAATTAACCTTAATTTTCCTGAGTGCATTTTCATCTAACAAATGTCTTAAGCACAACCAAGGTATAGAATCAGTTGTTCAAGCTAACCTTTTATGGCATGATTCTGTCCTTTTAAGAGCAAATAATGAGTTGGAGACTTTATAATAAACTTAGACAAAAGAGAAGAACAACATTAGGACGCATTATAACTGCAGTCTTATTTACTGCAATTTTACTTTTAGCCATATTGTTGTCTTACCGCTCCGTGATCTCCAAGTACGCCAGCAATGTAGTAGCCTCTACTATTCAGAATCTAATTAAAGAACGTTCAGGAGGCCTTTATGTTTTGAGCTATGACAGTATCGCCATTGATGCCTGGAAGAGCTCCATTTACCTGAAAAATTTTAAAATCGCTGTTGATTCAGATAGCACTACCTATGTCAAACAACACAAGGTTTTTGACATCTCTACGAAAGAACTTCGGCTAGATGTTGGAGGCTTATGGACACTCTGGTTGACAGATCAGCTAACCATTAAAAATGTCTCATTAAATAGCCCTAAAGTCAACCTCATCTATAGAAATAAAAATACAGAGTCAAACACCAAAGTAGCCGAAGAGACAGGTTTGTTAATCAAACAACTGAAAGAAAATTTAAATCATTTAAACATTGGTTTTTTAGAAGTTAAAAATGCCTCCATTAGTTTCTTCAAGGAAGAGATCAATCAAGCCAACCTGATTTTAGAAATCTCAGACCTTTCATTAGACCTGCTGGGGCTTGATTGGGAAATTGGTAAAAAAATAGAAGGGATAAAAAGTGAGAAGTTCTTTTTAAGAATTAGTAAACAAAATATTGTCTTGCCCGACTCAAGCGCGAAAGTAACAGCAGCTGAGATTACTTATTCTCTAAAAAGCAACAGGCTGACCCTAGTTAACCTGTCACTCAATCCTCGAAATGAAGAAGGTGCTTTTGCAGATACAGCATCCTTTCATTTTGACACCATGTATTTTGCTGGAATTGACCTCAATGAAGTATATCAAAACAATGTATTGATTGTTGACTCAATAAAGCTGGAAAAACCAAAATTAAAAATTGAATCAGGCCTTAATTATTTGAGCAAATTTGTTCAGCGCAAGGACAGCAATACCTCAATCATCGACAGCTTATTTGTAAGAAATATAAAACTCGATAAAGGTCACTTTAACCTGTCAATGTCTAATATTCCTATTAAGGTCGAAGAATTTAATGGAGAGGTCCTGAACGCTTCTTTTGGAGGTCAAGAGTCAGGGGCGTATGGCTATAAACATGGTAAAATAAGTCTCCTTAATGGTTCTGGAAAAATTTTAGACCTGCAGCATGCCTTTAGTTTTGACACCCTCTTCTACTCCTCTTTAGATGAAATATTAGATTTTAATGCTCTGAAAATTTGGAAATACGGCCAGCAAGAAACTCAAAATTCGCCCAAGCTCTTTGCTGATATTCCATCATTACGCGTTACTGGTCTTGACGAACAGGAAATAATTGATGGTGAGATGGCTATTGATAGCATTACTTTCAATCACACCACTATTGAAATAGAAACACCAAAAAATGTGAAGGGTGACAATGAGAAAACATCGAATATACCAGAGATCATGGTACATAGCCTTTTATTAAAACAATCAACTATCAGTTTAAAAACTCAAACTGATTTCTGGAAAGTCACTGACAGCGATATTAATTTTCTAAACCTGGATTTCTCGAACAATGACTTGAGCCTAACCGAAAAGACAAGTTTTGACGCCAGGCTGGATTTGCTAGAGTATGCTAATAAAGAAACAAATATTCAGGCATCCGATGTAATGGGCTCTTCAAGTGCAGAGTTGCTAAAATCATCCAATGTATTAATTAGAACTAACCAACTAGATGTAGATGCTAGTCAGGTGCTGATTAGCAATAAAGGCAATTGGTTAAGATTAGACCCTGATAGTATGCATTTCAATTTTATCAGTTTCACCGATTACGAGATTGATATTAAAACCCCAGATAAAAACCAGAAAAACAAGACTTCTAAAGTGTCAATAAAGATTGATTCTGTATATGCCCCAAATGGTGTATTGAATGTTGCCCTTAAAAATGATGAATCCATTATAACCAATATTGACCAGCTTTATATGGGTGAGTTTATTGGTGTTAATCAAACTTTCAATATGGAAAAGTACACCCTTTCACTTAGCGATATGCATTTAAAGAATGCATCAAATAAAGTGTTTATCAAAACGATAAACACCTCTTCACAGGAAAGAACTGTGAACCTTAATGAAATCGAACTGATCAAGAAGGATCATCATATTACTGACAGTATAAATATCACTTCTGCATCATTATCTGATATTTATATTAGCAATTTCCCTGAAGATTTAGATCAAATGGAACTAGGCACATTGTTAATAAAAAAGCCGCATTGGCATCGGTTTAGCAAGTTTCAAAACTCTAATAAGGCCATCCTAATTGATAGCTTACGAAACATTAAGTTGAAAGAAATCAAAATCATCAATGGTTTATACATGAGTACTGCCAATAATACAGAGCAGACACTTAAGAACATCAACGCACAATTACTTGATATTAACTTATCAAAAAAGGCTTCAGATTTTAAAAAAAATACTGATGGTCTGTTGTATGCCAAGAGTGTATCTGCCACCATTGATTCTCTACTTCATAAAAGTTCAACCAGTACTATCCAATCTGCTAACCTCAAAATAGGCCAAGATGTGGAGATGGAAAACCTTGTTATTAGAAACATTAAAAAAGATGCGCTGAATATTAAAACTCCGAAAGTCGCATTCAAAAAAGTGGCTTATAACAGGCTATTTACCAATAGTTCATTTAAAGCCAATGACCTGATCATTGACGCTCCAGAGATAAGTGCAAATTTCAATTCTCTACAAAGTGATACTAAAACGCGTATTCCCATTTCATTTGATATTCAAAACATTTCAGTAAACAGCGCATCTATTGACATTACTACAAGTGAAAATGAGAACTTGAGTCTGCGCCCTATCGATTTAAAATTAAGCGGCTTATTTTATGACTCACTCACTGATTTTTCAAACACATTTATTCCTGCTGAATCTATTGAACTCAATACCGGTAAACTAATTTTTAAAACTTCTGACGGTCTTAATGAAATACAAGTAGGAAAACTCAGGCTGAGTAATAATGAGAATAAGCTAACCATAACCAATATCAATCTATTGCCACTTTTTCAGAAAGAAGAATATGTGGAAAGAGTTGGTCATCAAACAGATTGGATTAAATCACACATCCCGATTATTACGGTTCAGGGCCTGAATTACAGGAGATTTTTAAAGGAAAAGGCATTTATTGCCAATTATGTTGAGATTAGCGATCCGGAAGTAAATGTGTACCGAGATAAGAATTATCCAGATTCCATTTCAGATAAAAAGCCACTCCCCACAAGCATGTTAAAAGACCTCAAAAATTCCGTTGACATAGATTCTCTACATATCACAAGTGCGGAAATAGCTTACTCAGAAGTTCCGGTAAAAGGTCAAAAACCTGGGACAATAGTTTTTAGCAAATTGGAAGGCTCTATTCAAAACATTACCAATATTCCTTCAAGCTTAAATATTGATTCTACCATGAACGTGATGGTTGAATCTCAAGTAATGGATGAGATCCCCGTAGCGGTTCAAATAAGATTTAACCTCAATAGTACTGAAGATAAATTCAATATTTCTGGCAAAGTAGCTCCTCATAATCTAAATCAGTTTAATGATTTTACTGAAAATGGAGCCTTTCTAAAGATTAAGAGTGGTGAATGTAAAGACCTCAGGTTTGCGGCTACGGCTGATGATAATTTGGCAATAGGCACCATGTATTTTGAGTATAGCGATTTTAAAATAGCCCTGGTTGACAAAAAGACAACAGGCACTAAAAAGTTTGAAGAGTCTATTGCCTCGTTTATGGCTAATTCATTTATTGTCAGAAAAAGAAACCTCGCTTTATTTCGCCTAAGAAAAGGCGATATTTTCTTCGAACGCAATAAGGAAAAATCGATTTTCAATTACTTCTCAAAACTATTTATCAGCGGGGTGTCGAGCAGTGTAGGTTACAAAAGCCACAAAAGAGAAATCAAAAAAATGCAAAATGTTCAACGTTAAAATAAAGGAGCGCCAGTTGGCGCTCCTTTATTTTAATCACTCCGATCTCAACGAATCAACTGGATTGGCTACTGAAGCACTAATCGATTGATAACTTACAGTTACCAAACCTATACCAATAGCCAGTGCTCCTGCCAGGAAGAACACCACAATTGAAGAAACGGACAACAAGTCAATTCTATATTGAAAATCGCTCATCCATTCTGTAACTGCCAGATAAGAAATTGGAAAGGCCAAAACTGTCGCTATCACGATAAGTACAACAAACTCCTTAGACAGCAACATTACAGCTTGTTGCACACTTGAACCCAATACTTTTCTTATACCAATTTCCTTCTTACGTTGTTCGGCTACATAGGCCGAAAGACCAAATAAGCCAAGACAGGCAATTAATATAGCCAGCCAGGTAAAGCCCATAACAAGGCCTGAAAAACGATCATCGGCTTCAAACATTTGTGCAAATTCCTGATCGAAAAATTCATATTCAAATGGATAGTCAGGATACATTTCCGCCCAAACAGTTTCAATATAACTCACGGTTTCATTGACATTGCCTTTAATCTTCACAGAAAGGTTTCCATTGGCATTTGGATTATAAAACATTACCAAAGGCTCAATAGCATGGCGCATAGAAGCAAAATGAAAATCTTTAACCACTCCAATAATCGTTCTTTCCTGATCATTACCCATAGTTAATTTTCTTCCAATTCCACTTTCCCAGCCTACCTGCTTAATGAATGCTTCGTTGACTATAATCCCTTCTTGCTGATCAGTACCATACTCAGGTGAATAATTTCTACCTTCAGCCACTTCAATTCCCATAGCATCAAGAAAATGCTCGTCAAACGATAGTGCACTCACGATCCAGTTCTCCTCATCCTCGGGGCGGCCTTCAGGTGTTACTCCTGTCCTTCCGAAAGTTCTACCCGGCATGTTAGAGGTCATAGCGGCATTGGAGATATCATCATACTGTAACAGTCTGTCCCGTAGCGTGACCATTTTTTCTCTTAAAGTCTGATCATTCATGCTCATGGTCAACACCTGTTCTTGCGAAAAGCCCAGATTCTTATTCTTAAGAAAATCGAGCTGCCTATTGACTAATAGTGTTGCAATAATTAAGGTTATAGAAGCTACAAACTGACTAACCACCAAAATCTTTCTCAACCAAACTCCACTTTTACTGGTTTGGAATTGCCCCCTAAGGATGGTTGTTGAATTGAATTTTGAAAGTACAAATGCGGGATATAAACCTGCTAGTAAACCAATGATGATAGTAATGCCAAAAAGCTCTGCCAAAATAATCGGATGATTAACCAAATATGTAAATACATTGCCAGCCACACCCAGCGGCACGTAAATGGAGATAATTCCTATAAGGGCCAGCGATATGATAAAGGACAAAATACAAATGAGCACCGATTCACTCAAATGCTGTGTAACCAGAGATCCTTTAAGCGCACCCATCGCCTTTCTGACACCCACTTCCTTGGCTCTGGAGGATGACTTGGCTGTTGACAAGTTCATGAAATTGAAGGCCGCAATAAGGATTACAAACAATGCGATAGCCGACAATGAATAGACATAAATAACATCCCCCTTGTTCGCATTATTACCGTCAAATAAAATATTAGCCGACATCAAGTGGGTATCCTTGAGAGGTTGGAGTTTTGTAATCCAGAATTCAGGAACTTCATTATTATGTGCCAGATCATTCATTTGTGCTTCTACTGAATTCGCATTGTCGGTGCTATTCAGTTTCACATAACCAACCATTCCAAGTCCTTGCCATGAATCTAAATATTGAGCAAAATTGGAATCTGCCTGGGTTAGATACATAGACAAAATCAAATCCATCTCTAAATGCGTATTGAGATCGGTATCCTTTAAAACACCAACTACTTCCCAGTCCTCATCATCGATATTGAGCAGCTTGCCAAAAGGTTTTTCCGTCTTAAAAGTTCGCTGAGCAAATTCCTCTGTTAAAAACAGTTTCCTTGGGGCATTGAATTTGGCAGTATCACTGCCTTCAACCATAGGAAAATTGAACATATGGAAGAAAGAAGGCTCTACATACTTGGCATTTTCGGCAAATAGCACATCATCACCATTTTCTACCCTTTGTCTACCCTGGCCGGAAATACGAGTTGAAAGTACCACATCGGCTAATTCACGCTCGGCAGCTTTAGGCATTATAGGGTTGGTAATTCCTACATTATTACTGGATACTCCTAAAGCCTGATCGATGGTAGTAACCCTGTAAATCTTCTCATAGTCATTATGAAAAGTATCGTAACTCAGTTCATTTTGTACATAAACGAAGATGAGCGCAAAACAAGCCAGTCCTATGGAAAGGCCAATGACATTAATTGAAGTAGCGGTTAAATTCTTGGTAAATCCGCGAAAGGCGATTTTGATGTAATTCTTTAGCATGTTGTTGTTTGTTTGAGAGTGTTGACCAATAACGAGCCAAATCTATCCGAAATGATTCGTACTTATGAATTTAAGATGTTAAAGAATGTTAACAATGGAGATTTACACGAATGGGGGAAATTTTATTTCAAATCATACAATTTAATAGGGATTGTGTGACATTATAAAATGTGTTTCTCCATCAACTTGTCATGGATATGCTAAAATCTTAAACTAGTTATTTGTTGCAACATTTGATTGATCCTATATATTTGCATTTCAAATGCAACATTGTTGCAATAAAGAATCCGATTCATATTAACACATATACACAATGAGTGATGCAAATTTCGATGTAATAATAATAGGTGGAAGTTATGCTGGGCTATCCGCAGCCATGGCACTTGGAAGATCTTTGCGTAAAGTACTGATCATAGATAGCGGCATGCCTTGTAATAGACAAACGCCACGTTCTCACAATTTCATCACCCAGGATGGGGCAAAACCGACAGAAATTGCAGCAAAAGCCCTTGCGCAAGTGATGAAATATAACACCGTTCAATTTCTCAATGATCTGGCTATTAGTGGACAAAAGACAGATAATGGCTTTTTTATTAAAACGGAATCTGGTAAAGATCTCAAAGCGAATAAACTCATATTTGCCACTGGTATTCACGATCTAATGCCGAACATAAAAGGTTTTGCTGACTGTTGGGGTATTTCTGTAGTACATTGCCCCTACTGCCACGGCTATGAAATACGACATAAAAAGACAGGAATCCTGGCAAATGGAGAAAAGGCCTTGCATTATGCAGGATTGGTTAACAACCTAACCGATGACCTGACCATTCTAACTTCAGGAAAAGCTGAATTTGATGAAGAACAGCTTGCCAAACTAAATAAGCATAGCAATAGTGTTGTCGAAAAAGAGATTGTTGAGGTAGAACATGAAAATGGCTTCATAGGAAATCTCATCTTCAAAGACGGCAGTATATTAGCACTTGAAGCCATTTATGCAGGTCTGCCTTTTGAGCAGCACTCTCAAATTCCATCTGATTTAGGTTGCGAGATCACTGAAGCGGGCTTTATCAAAGTGGATATCATGCAAAAGACAACTGTAGAGGGTGTTTATGCCTGTGGTGACAACAGTTCAGGAATGCGCTCTGTAGCCAACGCTGTAGCCACGGGCAATGTTGCTGGTGCTGTCGTGAATAAAGATTTAGTAGATGATCAGTTCTGATTGAATAAGGTTTCTTCGCTGTGCTACGAAATGACTTGTGTTTCGTGTCAATGACAACTTTTTCTGACAGGCGGACTTGATCCTAAAACCTTAAGATGCTGAAGCAAGTTCAGCATGACATGCTATTCCCATTTGTCATTCCGGCCTTGAGCCGGAATCCAACACAATCAAGCTTATCATAATACTTTAGTAAATACTAATCATAAAATATTCTTCATTTCATTTGCGTAGCTAAATAGCTACATATATATTTGTAGTCAAATGGCTACATAATATAAACCATTAGCAAGATGAAACTAAGAAGAGATCCCTTTCAGGCAATAGCAGACCCAACACGCAGGGCTATACTGGTATTACTGGCAGCGCAGACAATGTCAGCTGGTGCCATAGCCAATAACTTTGACGCAGCTCGCCCCACTATATCCAAACACCTGACCGTGCTCAGTGAGTGTGATTTGATTGACTCTAACCAACAGGGCCGAGAGATTTTCTACGAACTAAAAGTAGACAACATGAAAAAGATAGATCAGTGGCTGGAGCAGTTTCGCAAGATTTGGGAAGATCGTTTTGAGAATCTTGATAACTATTTATCACAAATTCAGAACAAGAAAAAATAACCCCATTAATATGAAATCATCACTTCTATTCGACTTTACAGTTGACAAGGAAAATGCCACTGTACTTGTTAAAAGAGAATTTGCAGCTCCCAAAGAATTAGTATGGGATGCCTGGACAAAACCTGAAATACTCGACCAATGGTGGGCACCAAAACCTTACCGCACAGAAACCAAATCAATGGATTTTAGAGAGGGGGGCATGTGGTTATATGCCATGATCAGTCCTGAAAATGTAAAGCATTGGTGTAAAAATGACTATCTCAAAATTGTACCACAAACTATGTTTTCTGGTCTAGACGCTTTTTGTGACGAAAATGGAAACATCAATAAAGAGATGCCTCGCACACATTGGCAAAATAAGTTCTCAGAAAATGGTAAAACAACCATTGTTAATATTACTGCTAAATATGAGAGCCTTGCTGACTTAGAAAAGGTTATTGCTATGGGCTTTAAAGAAGGCTTTACCATGGCGCTTGAAAATCTTGACCAATATATTGCTGCACAATTTAAACTTCGCAAACAAAATAAGACAAGCAACAAAGCGCGTGTTTCAAGCTATTTGAATTTTGATGGGAAAACTGAAGAGGCCTTTTTGTTTTACAAAAAAGTATTCAAAACTGAGTTTTTAGGCAAAGGCATTGAACGCTTTAGTGACATCCCTGCAGAGGCTGGACATCCGCCCATCGCAGATGTGATTAAGAAGATGGTATTGCACGTAGAACTTCCCATTCTTGGGGGACACATTTTAATGGGAACAGACGCACCCAAGGAAATGGGATTTGCATTAAAGCAAGGGAACAATATGCATATCTGCCTTGAACCAGAAACAAGAGAAGAAGCAGACAGACTTTTTAATGAGCTCTCTAAAGGAGGGAATGTTACCATGCCAATGGCAGATATGTTTTTTGGTGCCTACTTTGGCGAGTTTTCCGATAAGTACGGCATCAATTGGATGATTAACCATCAAAACCCAAAATGATGAAAAGGAAAATCATCTTTATTGTCTACCTATTACTCGGTCTAATGTTTATCAATGCCGGACTTAATAAACTATTTAACTACATACCTGTACCGGAAGACCTGCCCAAAGATTTGCAAAGAATGAATGCTGCTTTTAATGAAATATTCTGGCTTATGCCCCTTGTTGGAATTATTGAGGTACTGGGAGGAATTCTTTTTATAATTCCTAAAACAAGACCGTTGGGTGCAATTATGCTCTTCCCTATTTTGGTGGGTATCATGATTGTGCATTTAACCATAGCACCTGCAGGTTTAGCGTTAGCCACAATAATTTTTGCTATTAACCTTTGGGTAATTTATAATCACAGAGAAAAATTTCTACCACTAATAAATAATTAATAAGATGTCAGAAAAAATAACCATTCAAGCGCAGGTTGCAGCACCAAGAAATAAAGTTTGGGAATACTATACTTCACCCGAACACATTACCAAATGGAATTTCGCATCAGACGATTGGCATTGCCCATCAGCAAAGAACGATTTGAAGGTTGGTGGAAAATTCAATGCAAGAATGGAAGCCAAAGATGGAAGCTGGGGTTTCGACTTTGTTGCCACTTATTCGGAAATAACACCTGACAAATCTTACACCTATGTAATGGAAGACGGCCGGGTGGTCGATGTACTGCTAAAAGATCAAGGCACTGGCACTCACATAAGTGTAACGTTCGACTCTGAAGACCAGAATCCAGTTGATATGCAGCGCGATGGTTGGCAGGCCATTTTGAATAACTTCAAAAAGTATTCGGAAGGACATTGATTTTATATCTAAAATCAAAGCTATTTACTCTACCTTAACGTTGCGGATTTGATCCGCAATGTTTTTCCTGTTTAAGATGTGCCTGTCCGCAGACTAGGTGTGAACGACATTTATCTAAAGTGCTGTCTTGTCAAAAGAAATCACTAAATTCCATTCTCAACAAATCTTATGAAAAAGCTAAAATATCAAACTGTGGTAAATGCACCTGCCAAAAAGGCTTACAGAGCAATGCTGGGTCTTGATGACATTAAGACTTATGAATACTGGACGGCAGCATTTAATCCTACTTCTAGTTATGAAGGCAGCTGGGACAAAGGCTCTAAAATACTTTTTGTAGGCACTGATCCTGAAGGAAATAAAGGCGGAATGGTTTCCGAGATTGCTGAAAATATCGCCAATAAATTTGTTTCTATCAGGCACTATGGTATGCTTCAGGGCGATAAAGAAATAACCTCAGGCCCTGAAGTTGAAAAATGGGCTGGTAGTTTAGAGGAATACACCTTTGAAGAGAACGATGGAACAACCACCATCACTGTAGAAGTAGATGCTGATAGTGACTTTGCCGAATACTTTGATAATACCTGGCCAAAAGCATTTGAAAAATTAAAGGAGATTGCTGAGCAATAAGCCTATGGCGAAGGAAGAAAACAAAGAATCAAGAAATTTCAAGGACTTACTATTCGAAGTAATACTTCCAAAAGTTGATATGATCAGCATCTTGCTTATTGCAGTGTCTTTGATGTTTAAGATATTCAAACTACAAGGCACGAGTGAGCTTTTCATGATTTCTATGTCTGCATATGCAGGGGTATGTTATTTGAGTGCGTTTAAGCCCTCTGATCTGCAAAGCGCCTTCAATAAATTCATCATTAAATTTGGAGGCATATCTTCAGCCGTACTGATCATTGGCACCTTATTCTTAATACTAAACCTTCCAGGTGGCAAAGAGATGTTCACTATTGGAGTGCCCGCATTTATTATAGCTTTTGTACTAGTCCTAATAAAAAACACTTCTGCAGAAACTGATGAGTATAAAAGTATATTAAAAAGGCATTTTAAGACTTTCACAATTATTACTGTAATCTATCTGGTAGCCTTATATGTAGTGTAACTTTCTTTATTTAAATTTTATAAACGGGTTTAAATCCTATTACTATGACAAAGGTTAGAAAGTCTCCATTAGAAATGGAGAAAGATGAGTTTCGAAAAGTAGGATATAAACTGATTGACGATATATCTGATTTCATTTCCACTATTGATCAAAAACCAGTTACACCAGGAGAAAAGCCCAGTCAGCTTCAAAAGCTTTTAGAAAATCGTACGTTGCCAGAAAATGGCACCTCTGCGGAGCTATTATTGTCTAAAGCAACCGAGTTGCTCTTAAATCACTCATTGCTTAACGGGCACCCTAAATTCTTCGGCTACATTACTTCATCTGCAGCACCAATAGGCGCATTGGCTGATCTATTGGCAGCCTCAGTAAATCCAAATGTTGGTGCACATATCCTGAGCCCTATAGCGACAGAGATTGAGAAACAAACCATGGCATGGCTAGCTGAATTTATTGGTGTATCGCCAAATTATGGAGGTATTTTAGTCAGTGGTGGAAATATGGCCAATTTCACTGGATTTTTGGCAGGCAGAACTGCCATGGCCTCGGAAAAATTGAAAACAGATGGGCTCAATGCTACCGAAAAGCTCACCATATACTGCTCTAAAACCACACACACCTGGATTGAAAAGGCAGCCATTTTATTTGGATCTGGCTTATCGTCCATTCGTTGGATAAAAACGAATACAGCTAACCAAATGGATACCGCAGCTCTTGAAGAAACCATTAAGGCTGACCTCAGCAAGGGTTTTAAACCTATAATGATCATAGGCACTGCGGGTGATGTAAGTACAGGAACTGTAGATGATCTCAAAAACCTGGCTGCCATAAGTAAAAAATTGAAACTTTGGTTTCATATTGATGGCGCCTATGGAATTCCCGCTGCTGTTTTGCCTTCATGCAAAACTTTGTTTGAGGGACTTGAAGAGGCCGACTCCATCGCTCTTGATCCTCACAAATGGCTTTATAGTCCGCTGGAGGCCGGTTGTACTTTAGTTAAAAATCCTAAGCATTTAACTGACACTTATAGCTCCCATCCTGATTACTATAATTTTGGTAGCCATGAAGGTGAGTATACCCAAAATTTTTATGAATTCGGATTACAAAATTCGCGAGGTTTCAAAGCTTTAAAAGTTTGGCTAATGCTCCAGCAAATTGGTAAAAACGGTTATATAAAATTGATCAGCGAAGACATTGAACTAGCACAACTATTATTTGAACTAGCAAATAGACATGAGGACCTGGAGGCGCTCACACAAAATTTAAGTATTACCACTTTAAGGTATGTTCCTAAGGACTTCGATGTAAATCAGGATAATGCTAATGATTATTTAAACAAATTGAACGAAGAGCTTTTAAACAAGCTGCAACTAGGTGGAGAATTATTTCTTTCAAATGCTGTCATTCAGGATAAATACTGTCTTAGAGCCTGTATCGTCAATTTCAGAACCTCAGAAAAAGATATCCATGAAATTATTGATATCATTAGTAGAGAAGGTGACAAAACACATAAGTCACTTTCAAAAACCAATTAACATATTAGCAGCACTCACTTTCTCATATTTCAAATCAATTAATTCTAGATAAATTTCTATACTTATCTCTTCACCATTATATTAGCATGTCTAACCTAAACCTATTGGTCTTGAAAAGTATATTACTGCTTCTATTGTTATTGCTAACTGGTCCCCTAAGTTATTCTCAAGAAAATGAATCCAGTATTGATGAGTCTCTTAAAAAAGCTTTTGAAGCCCAAAACCCTGAGGAGGGTCTATCCTATTTAAATAAGGTAAGCAGTGCTGCAAATAGTGCAAATGACTCCACAAAACTAGAGTATTTTATAGCTAAAGGTGTTGCTCACGGACAGCTGGGAAATGCAGATTCATCCTTTGTTTTTTTAGATCAGGCAGAACAATTGGCAAAAACACTCACGAATGATCTACAGCTTATAAAAGTATTCAACACCAAAGGTCTGGTACTTATGGGTCTGAGCAAATACGAAGAAGCTTTAGACATATTTAAGCAAGGGCTGGCCATTGGAGAAGGGAAAGATGAAGAACAGTATCTTGTTGCAGTTAGAAAGATTTTGGGTAATTCAGGCGGTATTTTTTACCAACTAGGAGATTTTGAAGGGGCAATTAGAAATACAGCCAGAGCATTAGATATTTCAAGACAGTTAAATGACTTCTCCGGCTTGGCTTATAATAATCTTAGACTGGCTATTAGTTATCAAGCCATTGACAGTTTGGATAAATGTGTTAACCACTTAACTCAAGCCAATCGTTTACTACAAGATTTAGGAGATACCACAACCCTACTCTATGTAGAAAATACATTGGGTATGGTATATGATAAAAAACAAGATTTTAACAATTCCTTAGTACACTATCAGGCAGGCAATAAGTTGGCCAAGGCAATTAAAAATGAAGAGGAAATAATTCATACCACCCTCTCCATTGGACAAACCTATTTTAAATTAGGAGATTTAAAAACTGCACAATCCATTGCAAATTCTGTGATAGAGCAAACTGAAGCCAACGGCATGGCCAATCATAAGCAGGCTGCGTATAGTTTATTATATGATATCTCAGTAAAAAGGAATAACTGGAAAGAGGCACTTACAAATCGTAATAAAAGTTTAGAAATTAAGGATTCTATTTCTAATGCAGATGTAAAATCTAGAATTGCTGAGCTTGAAACAAAATACGAAACCGAGAAGAAAGAGGCGGAAATTTCAAGGCTATCGCTTGAGAACGATCTGAAAACTGCTAACCTGGCCAAATCTCGAAATGCAACTATCGCCTTGGGTGTGGGCGGCACACTTACGATAATTCTTCTTATTGTATTCTTCACCCTCAGACACAAAAAACAGTTGGCTGAAAAAGAAGCACAGGAGTTGCAAATGGATGCTTTGAAAAAACGTTTTATGGAGCTGCATGCCAGTCCTGCAGAGCTAGCCGTGGCGCTAGAGTTTAAAGAGCTTAATAACAAGTTAAACACTGAACTAACCGAGCGCGAATTTGAAGCTCTTAAACTTAGCCTTGAAGGTAAGACCAATACCGAAATAGCAGATCAATTATTCATATCTGTGTCTACAGTGAAGTTTCATCTACGAAATACCTATTCAAAAATGGGTGTTGGCAACAGAAAAGAAGCTTTCCAGCTTATGCTTAAAACAAGCTGATTTTCAATGAGTTATAATTTATTTTTAAAAAACTAACCCATAAGGTCAGGTAAAAAAAGACATATTTTTTTGAAGTTCATGTCATTATTAACAAACCCTAAACGACATGAAAAAAATTACACACACATTATTGATCATGCTTTTGTTTGGACTATTTTATTTCCAGGCAAAAGCACAAATTGAATTAGTTGAAGACTTGAGTCCAGGCACTATCCCTACATTTCTTGGGGTGGGGAATAATATGGTTGCCATGGGCAATGAGGTTTTCTTCATATTGGATGATGTACATCCTGATTATGGTTCTGAATTATGGAAGGCAGATGAGAATGGAAATATTTCTTTAGTTAAGGATATTAATCCAGGCAATAGAGACGGAGTATTGAACGAGGAATTTATTGTCTTTAATAACAAGTTGTACTTTTTTGGTCTAAATGAAGAATCAGGCTTCTCATTATATGAAACTGATGGAACAGAAGAAGGCACAATTTTAGTCGGTACAATGTATACTGAAGTTAATGAATACTACTCAGGTCGTGGTTTTACACTATTTGGAGATAAATTAGTTTTCGATGTTTATAACGCGAATGAAGATGTATATGACATCTGGATTACAGATGGGACACAATCAGGAACACAAGTACTGAAACAAACTTATGGCCTTAATGAAGCTTTTGCTCTTGGTCAAAATATTCTACTCTCAATTGAGGATATCGAATCAGATATTGGTACCGAACTTTGGATAAGTGATGGAACACCAGAAGGTACTGAGTTACTGAAAGATATCTATGAGGGTTCCTCTTCATCAAGTCCTTCCCACTTTACAAATGTGAATGAAACAATTTATTTTAGAGCATACACAGATGCCCTAGGTCGTGAATTGTGGAAAACCGATGGAACTACTGAAGGAACAGTGCTTATAAAAGATATATTTTCAGGAACTACTGGCAGCGAGCCAGATTACTTCACTGAGTTCAATGGGGAACTATTTTTTAAAGCTAAGGGCAGCGATGTTGAAGGAACTGAACTATGGGTTTCTGATGGAACAGAAGCGGGCACAACATTGCTTAAAAACATAAGAACAACAGACAACCAAAGTAGCTTTCCAAATAACCTATTCGTATTTAATAATGAATTGTTTTTTAATGCTTCGGAAGAAAGTACGGGAAATGAGCTTTGGAAAACAGATGGTACGGAAATAGGAACCGTAATTGTAAAGGACATTAATACTGGCACAGGTGGTAAAAACACTTCTAATTTTAGTGTATTTAATGAGGAGTTATATTTTGGTGTCTATGGTCTTGATGAAACTACCAATGGCATTTGGAAAACAGATGGAACTGAAGTAGGTACTGAAAAAGTAATCTATAATGATATTGGTGCTGATTATCTAAATATAGCACCATTTAACTATCCGGTATTAACAGACAATAAATTGTTTTTTACTGTTGCAAATAAATCAAGGCTATATCTATCTGATGGCTCACAGGATGGTACTTCTGAAATTGATTTGAATATCGATTTAGGTATAGATACCCACCCACAAAACTTTATTGAGACATCAAATGGGTTCTTTTTTACAGGAAGTGTTACCACCGTTGATGGCAACGTAGGCAACCTTTTCTTTAGTAACGGAAGTACAATAACCAACCTAAGTGAAGAGGCAGGTTTTGAAGTTAAAACAAGCAACAATAATGTAAGCACTGATATGGCCTATACTAACGGGCTGCTCTTTTTTCAAGGTATTACTGACGCAGAAGGTTCTGAACTTTGGGTTTCTGACGGCACTATTGGAGGAACATATTTAGTTAAGGATATAAATACATCTCGCTCAAGTGAAAATTTTCTTGCCTATAATGGAAAAGTATATTTTGCAGCTGGAGCGCCAACAACCGGAGCGGAACTTTGGGTATCGGATGGTACTGAATTAGGAACCACATTAGTCAAAGACATTGAACCGGGAACAGGTCATTCTTACCCACAACGACTTCAATTATTTAATGATAAATTCATTTTCGCTGCTGTAACAAGTGGAGAAGGTTATGAGATGTGGATATCTGATGGTACGGAAGGAGGTACTCAATTAGTAAAAGACATTGAATCTGGAACGGAATGGGGGTTGGAGACGATTTATGGTGTTTTTATAGATAAGGTGTTTTTCTCTGCCGATGACAATACTGGAGCTGGAAGCGAAATGTGGGTGTCTGACGGAACAGAGGGTGGAACGATGCTCTTAAAAGACATTACTGATGGGGGTAACACAAGCTTTTGGTCTCGCTCGTTTGGTCAAGCTGGTGATAGATTCTTTTTTGCACTAAATAATGGTGAAATATGGACTTCTGATGGTACAGAAATAGGTACAGAAAGATTATTAAGTTCTGAATTAACCGAAGATATTAGCTTTTTAGATCTAGTTGGTTCGATTAATGGCAAATTAATTTTCACAACTCGAGAGCCTTTAAGTGGGTCTAGTGAGGAAACCATATACGCTTATCATCTATATTATACAGAAGGCACACCGGAAACTACAGGAATTTTAGCAAATGACATTTTTGCGGATGAAAATCCAGTTAGTAGTGTACTGGATAACAAGCTCTATTTTTCGATTGGCAGAGGTATTCACATAACTGATGGTACACCGGAAGGCACTACTTACATTGAAAATGATAGTAATAGTGAAATGCTAATGACAAATTATTCAATGGTTGGTGGCGATAAAGTCTATTTTGTAGGAGACGTAACTGCCGATAGCAAACATACTATATGGCAAACAGGTGGTACTGTAGAAACAACAAGGAAAATCGATAATGATGGAATAGATATTGAAGAGGACTTATTTTTTTACAATAATGAATTGTACTTCCCAGGATATACTTCTGGAAAAGGTGAAGAACTGTATCGATTTGACCCATCTTTCGCATTACAATCCATTTCTTTTGATGCCATTCCTGATCAGTTTTTAGCTGATGAAACTTTAACATTAAGTGCAAGCGCCTCATCTGATTTAGTTGTTAGCTATGAAATTGTTAGCGGACCAGCTACAGTGGATGGAAATGAAATCACATTTACAGGATTGGGAACAGTAACAGTGAAAGCAAATCAAGCTGGGGACGGGGCATTCCACCCTGCTATTAGTGTCGAACAATCTTTCGAAGTCTTGGTTACAGATCAGTCAATTACATTTGAGGCACTTGAAGATCAATTGTTCAGCAATGGAACGCTAGAGCTAAGTGCTACCACTTCGTCTGGCTTGGATGTTTCTTACGATATTGTAAGTGGGCCTGCTACGGTAAGTGGTAATGTTTTAACCTTTACCGGACTAGGAACAGTCACGGTAAAAGCAAGTCAAGCAGGAAGCAGTGCATTTTCAGCAGCCACGCCAGTAGAGCAGTCATTTGAGATAATTCAAACATCGCAATCTATAACTTTCGATGCCATTGAAGATCAATTGTTCAGTAATGGAATACTAACGCTTGGTGCTACAGCCTCCTCAGGATTAGAAGTAACTTATGAGATTATCAGCGGCCCGGCTACCGTGAGCGGCAATGTGGTAACATTTACTGGCTTGGGTGAAGTGGTTGTTTCTGCCGCTCAAGCAGGAAATGATGCCTTTGCACCAGCTACCTCTGTAGAACAGTCATTCACCATTTTCAAAAACGAGCAGACCATCACATTCAATACCATTGATGATCAGTTCTTTGAAGCTGGCTCTTTAAATCTGTCAGCTACAGCTTCTTCAGGTTTAGAAGTGAGTTATGCTGTAGTAAGTGGTCCGGCTACAGTATCTGGAAATGTGGTTTCATTCTCTGATTTAGGAACGGTGGTAGTAAGTGCCAATCAAGCTGGTGATGATGCTTTTCTGGCTGCAACTTCAGTGGAGCAGTCATTTGATATTATTACCGTAACAGGAGTTGATGATGTGGCTTCTGCCTTGCTCATCTACCCAAATCCTGCCACTGATGTTTTAACCATTCAAACTCAGCAAGAGGATGTTTCCATACAGCTTTTAAACATGAATGGCACTCAAGTGATGACTATAAGAGCTAATGCACCAAACAGCATCTCCCACCTAAATGATGGAATCTACTTTTTAAGAATTTCCGTAGGAGAGAGCTACACTACTCACAAAATCATCAAAAAATAAACC
>NZ_SMLV01000390.1 GCF_009711525.1 Fulvivirga lutimaris | reverse complement strand
AAAGACTGGAGATTTGTTAGAGAAATTAACATGGGGATTCATAATTGCCATATTCGCTTTATCTATAGGCACTAACCTAATAGACAATACAGGAAACGGTGGCACAGACCCATTCATTGACAGAGCTCAGGAAGAGCAAGTAACACCAGCATTAGATTTAGGTGGAGTTGAAGAATCAACAGATGATGCCGGTTCTGAATCTCTGGAAGATTTATCTGGATCAGATAGTATCAACTAAAAAAAGATATTATTGAAAAGCCTGACAATTTAATTGTCAGGCTTTTTTTATGCTGTAGATATATGTTTTATCAACAACCGCTTAGCAATAGGAACCAAAGTAGGTTGATAAGGGAAAATCATTTTTGATTGTATAAGATAAGTCGCTGGGTTCGGTAAGTCTGCAAACTTCTTGATCAGGTTCAATTTCAAGTTTTCAAATGTCTCCCCTATCCCTTTATTAATCTTGTCTATTCGGGTGGTATTAATTCCTCTATAGGTCTGAGCTGGACTTTCGAATTTCATCATTTGATATCTGTGCACTGTGAGCTCTCCTGTGGGATTGCCTAAAAAGAAATACCCCTCATCAGTATACAGTGGCAGCAAGCCTATAGGTATTACTTCGCATTGTGTTTCTACAAACTCATATATTTCCTTACCTTCCTCTAGCGTGCCTTTAAACATAGGTAATGCATACTCTACAATATCCTCTAGCTCCTTCATAATCTCATCATCGTGAAGCATCTGCTTATAAAATATCTTTAGCCTGGCCACATCAAGACCATTTACCTCTTTTGGAAATTTACTTTCTATAGAGTCCTTTCCTTCTTTGAGCTTATTCAGATTGTCGTAATGCTGAATAAGTTCGTTTAATACAGGATATAATTCCACCTTATTGAACGACTTTCTGACCTCCTGAAAATATGCCAGCAAGGTGTATTTCTTGTATTCAAAATCAATCAATCCATCGGTTAACCAGTCATTATTTAGCTTCTCCATAGTAAGTCCATTTTAATCAATAAGAGAATTTACGCATTGTTTTTATAAAAGCCATAACTATAACACTGACAAGTTGCCATGACAGCAAGTGTAATATAGTGTCACATCTGACACAGCGATACTTCCTCAACCTACTTTACACTGCAATTTTGGCTGCATTTAGCACCAATCAAACGTTGGCACAAAAACTGATAAATAGGGCTTAGAAACATGTAAACGTTTAATTTTAAACTTATAAAAAAATGTCAAAAGTAAACATCAAACCTCTTGCAGACAGAGTTCTAGTAGAAGCTGCTGCTGCTGAAGAAAAAACAGCATCAGGTATTATCATTCCTGACACAGCTAAAGAAAAGCCTCAGAAAGGTAAAGTAATTGCTGTTGGTAATGGTAAAAAAGATGAGCCCCTAACTGTAAAAACAGGTGACGAAGTTCTTTATGGTAAATATGCTGGAACTGAGATCACAGTAGATGGCAAAGAATACTTAATCATGAGAGAGTCAGACATCTTTGCGATTGTTTAATCTTGATTATTTTAAATTTTAACGTAAAACTAAATAACCAAAAAAATGGCTAAAGAAATATCTTTCGACACATCAGCTAGAGACAAACTAAAAAAAGGTGTAGATAAGTTGGCAGATGCCGTAAAAGTAACATTAGGACCAAAAGGAAGAAACGTAATTCTTGACAAGAAATTTGGTGCTCCTAACGTAACTAAAGATGGTGTATCTGTTGCTAAAGAAATAGAATTAGAAGATGCAGTTGAAAATATGGGTGCACAGCTTGTTAAAGAAGTAGCGTCTAAAACTGCAGATGATGCTGGTGACGGTACTACTACAGCTACTGTACTTGCTCAATCTATCTTCGCTCACGGTATCAAAAACGTAGCTGCTGGAGCAAATCCAATGGACTTAAAAAGAGGTATCGACAAAGCAGTTAGCGTTGTTGTTGAAAACCTTAAGTCTCAGTCTAAAAACATCAAAAACTCTAACGAAATTGCTCAGGTAGGTACTATCTCTGCAAACAACGATAGCGAAATCGGCCAAATGATTGCTGATGCTATGGATAAAGTTGGGAAAGACGGTGTTATCACTGTTGAAGAAGCTAAAGGAACTGAAACTGAAGTAAGAACTGTAGAAGGTATGCAGTTTGACAGAGGTTACTTGTCTCCTTACTTCGTAACCAACGCTGACAAGATGGAAGCTGAAATGGAGAACCCATACATCTTGATCTATGACAAGAAAGTTTCTTCAATGAAAGAATTGCTTCCAATCCTTGAAGCAACTGCTCAAACTGGAAAGCCTTTATTGATCATTGCTGAGGATGTTGACGGTGAAGCACTTGCTACATTAGTGGTTAACAAAATCCGTGGTGCACTGAAAATCGCTGCAGTTAAAGCTCCTGGCTTTGGTGACAGAAGAAAAGCAATGCTTGAGGATATTGCTGTATTAACTGGTGGAACGGTAATCTCTGAAGAAAGAGGTTATAGCTTAGAGAAAGCTACTCTTGAGTACTTAGGTACTGCTGAGAAAATCAACATCGACAAAGACAATACAACTATCGTAAACGGTGCTGGTAAAAAAGCTGATATTACTGCAAGAGTAAATCAAATCAAGCAACAAATAGAAAATACTACTTCTGATTACGACAAAGAAAAGCTTCAGGAAAGACTTGCTAAGCTTTCTGGTGGTGTAGCTATCCTTTACATAGGTGCTGCTACTGAAGTAGAAATGAAAGAGAAGAAAGACAGAGTAGATGATGCTCTTCACGCTACAAGAGCTGCTGTACAAGAAGGTGTAGTTGCTGGTGGTGGTGTTGCACTTATCAGAGCAATCGAAGCTCTAGAGAAAGTGGCTACTGAGAATGAAGACCAGGCTACTGGTGTAAACATTGTAAGATTAGCGCTTGAGTCTCCTCTAAGAACTATTGTTGAAAATGCTGGAATGGAAGGATCAGTAGTTATTCAGAAAGTAAGAGAAGGCAAAAAAGACTTCGGTTTTAATGCTAGAAACAACTCTTATGAGAATATGATCGCTTCTGGAGTTATCGATCCTACAAAAGTTACAAGACTTGCTTTAGAGAATGCAGCTTCAATCGCTGGATTGTTATTGACTACTGAAGCAGTGGTGACAGACATAAAGGAAGATGAACCTGCTATGCCACAAATGCCAGGTGGTGGCGGCATGCCAGGTATGATGTAATTCACATCTCAAACCATAAAAAAGCCCGGACTATACGTCCGGGCTTTTTTTGTATATGATGATCCATTTAAGATCAGTCGTTCTTTATCACAACAAGCTCAATGGGCACTTTGATGATTTTTCTAAAGTCATCTCCTGACTCTTGCATATCTTCATCTTCTTCTTCGTAGTGCCAGAAGATTTTAACCTCCGAACTATCATTAATCTTCTCTAGCTTTCTAAATACCTCAACAAGGCATTTTGAAGAGCTTGTATTAAAATATTCCAGATTAATAGTCAGTTTGGTGCTGCTACTTGGAGAAGTCACATAATTATCCAACCATTCCATAAGTGGTCTATAAAACTCAATTGAGTTTTCAGGAATCGATCGCCCAGAAATTTCAAAATCCCCAGACTGACTATTAAAATATAATCTCGGTGTCTTTGGTGTTGGTGTTAATGTATAATTATCCATATCCTATTTAAATCTCTTTATTCAAACTTATATTATTAAACTTCTACATTCATCTCTAGTGTGAAAAACACATGTTTATCATCTACTTCGTCAAAATTGTAAATCAATTCACCGTTTGACTTTTTAGCCATATCAATAAACCCTAATCCTGCTCCTCCCCCGTCAGATGTGCCTCCAATATCAAGTACACCCCTATACAGATCCTTAAGCTCATCGGGATCTAAAGAATTCACAATTTGTATTCTAGCCTCAATGCTTTTAATATCTTGCTTCTGCATGAAGTTACCGGTTATAATCTTATATCCACCTTCCGCCTCATTAACGAAAACAAATGATTCCAAAAGCTCATCACTACTGGCTTGGTTCCTTAAATATCCGAAGATGTTTTGAACCCCTTCAACAAGAATGTTATATATTTTTTTAATGGCTAACCTGGATGATAAAGAATTGCTTAATGCTGCCTCCAGCCTTTCTAAAATGTGGTCCAGCTCTTTTTGTGTAAGACTACCCAAATAGCTATAAATGGTCTTCTTGCTAATAAACAGGTCGTACTTATGCTTTATGTCAAAAGTGCTAATATTCACATTAGATTATTTATTAGGAGTAAGGTAATAATTTTTGTGATATTGCTGAACTAATAACCAAAAAAAAGGAGTTCCATTTAGAACTCCTTTTAAAATATCTCTTCAATATTATTCAGCTTTATCCGGTCTGGAGTAGCCCTCATCTTCGATTGCCACGTCTACACCACCATCCTCAGCACCATGTATCAACCTCTTTAACGGCTTGAGTATTAGTAAAACTAAAACTGCAAAAAGAGTACAGAAAATAAATATCCCAGTGAAAATTTCAAACTCACCTGCCTTTTCAGAATACGAGCCAACCCATCCAGCAACATAGTTACCCAAGCCTGTTGCAGCAAAATAAGCTCCCATCATAAATGAAGCATACTTGACTGGAGCCAATTTAGTAATGAATGACAATGCTACGGGAGAAGCACATAACTCTCCAATGGTATGCAACAGGTATGCTAACACTAACCAATACATTGCAGAAGAACCTGTCTCAGCATATTGCCAAGAAGCTCCGCTCATAAATAAGAAGCCAAGAGCCATTATGATTACACCTACAGCCATCTTGAATAGTGATGATGATTCCTTGCCACGCTTCTTCCACCAGAACCAAAATGAGCCAACAGCTGTAGCCAGTGTTATGATAAAGAAAGCATTAACAGATTGAAACATGGCCGCAGGAATTTCATAATTAATTAGACCGATAAATCTATCTGTTTTATTTTGCGCATAAAGGTTCATTAAACCACCAGCCTGCTCGAAAGCACCCCAAAACACAATAATTATTAAGAAAGACAGGAATAACACTAGCATTCTATCTTTCTCAATTTTAGTTAAAGGCTTTTTCATTAAGTCCTTATTCACTGAGTCCTTTGCACCTTCAAATTCACCAACACCCTTCAAATACCTTTGTCCAAAAACATACATAATCTGCCCTAAAAGCATCCCAACACCAGCTGCACCAAAACCCCAGTGCCATCCATACTTAGCCGCTAAGTATCCGGTGACTATAGCGCCAAAAAATGCTCCTAAATTAATTCCTATATAAAATATGTAAAAACCCTTATCCCTTCTATCATCACCAGGCCTATACAAACCACCTACCATAGTAGATATGTTTGATTTCAAACCACCAACACCCGCTATAATAAATGCGATACCCGTATAAAACGCCCACATTGTTTCTATCGCCAAGACTGTATGACCAATACATAAGAGTACTCCTCCTATAAAAACAGTTTTCTTTTGACCAAGAAGTCTATCAGCTATCAAACCACCAGGAATAGTAGATAAATAAACCAACATAGTGTACAGACCGTAAAATTTTAACGTGCGCTCAGAATCCCACCCCAATCCGGGGTTAGCATCAATTAATGGAGCCGCCAAATAAAGTGTAAGTAAAGCTCGCATTCCATAATAACTGAAACGCTCCCACATCTCTACTCCAAATAAAAAATAAAGTCCGACCGGGTGCCCCCACAGCTGCTTTCCATTAGCACCATGATCTGGATGATCTATTGTAATTGATGACATATAATTAAGTTTTCATTTAAAAAATACCGCTAAAGCTACTATTGTTAGATTATATAAACAAATAAACATTTAGCCATAAACACCTTAGACACACATATGCCTAAATTTGCATCGCAAACGATTGAAATATCATTTTATACTATTGCCCAACTAATTTATTTACTACTTTTGCAGTCTTATTTTCAAGTAACACATAACAAAACAAAAACAGTATCATGCAGGAAATAGGCGTAAAATCAGAGAATGCATCTGTAGAAGCGTTGGGAATCAAAGATGCAACTGCTCACTGGAATTTATCTCCAAAGAAGCTTGCTGAAATTGCCGTTGATTTAGGACAGGCAACCAGAACTAACTCAGGGGCAATCTCTGTGGATACCGGTGAATTCACAGGTAGATCTCCGAAGGACAGATTTATAGTTAAAGATGAAATTACAGAAGATTCTGTTTGGTGGGGGAATATCAACATCCCTTTTGATGCTGATAAATTTGACGCATTATATAATAAGGTTACAGATTATCTATCTGGCAAAGAGATATATGTACGTGATGCATATGCCTGTGCTGATGATAATTACAGAACAAACATCAGAGTAGTAAACGAATACTCATGGTCGAACATGTTTGCTTATAACATGTTTCTTAGACCTACAGAAGAAGAAATTAAATCATTCTCTCCGGACTGGGTTGTAATCAATGCGCCAGGGTTCAAAGCAAACCCTGAAGTTGATGGCACAAGACAGCACAACTTCGCTATCCTTAATTTCAAGAGAAAGATTGCACTGATAGGTGGAACAGGATACACTGGAGAAATTAAAAAAGGAATATTCTCAGCACTTAACTTTGAACTTCCTCATTTGAAAAACACACTCTCTATGCATTGCTCTGCAAACATGGGTAAGGATGGAGATACTGCTATTTTCTTTGGATTATCTGGTACTGGTAAAACAACGTTATCTGCAGACCCTAATAGACAGTTAATAGGCGATGATGAGCATGGCTGGTCAAATGAAAACAGTGTTTTCAACTTTGAAGGCGGCTGTTATGCTAAGGTGATTGATCTATCTGAAGAAAAAGAGCCAGATATCTATAACGCTATTAAAGAAGGTGCCTTACTCGAAAACGTAGTAATCAATAACGGTGAAGTTGACTTCAAAAACGGTTCTAAAACTGAGAACACAAGAGTAAGTTACCCGATTGATCATATCAGCAATATTGCAAAGCCATCTATTGGCCACAACCCGAAGAACATATTCTTCCTTACTTGCGATGCTTACGGTGTTTTGCCTCCAATCTCTAAGTTAACACCCGGTCAAGCTGCTTTCCATTTCATATCTGGGTACACCGCTAAGGTGGCTGGAACGGAAGCAGGAATCACTGAGCCTGTAACAGCTTTCTCAGCATGCTTTGGAGCACCTTTTATGCCATTACACCCTACTAAATATGCTGAGATGTTAAGCAAGAAAATGCAAGACTCAGGGGTTAATGTATGGCTGATCAACACTGGCTGGACTGGCGGCCCATATGGTAAAGGTTCAAGAATGAAGTTATCATACACCAGAGCCATGATTACTGCAGCATTGAATGGAGAGTTAGATAATGTAGAATTTTCAAATCATTCTGTTTTCCATGTAGCTATTCCGGCTTCTTGTCCGGGGGTACCTAGCGAGGTATTAAGCCCTAGAGGAACATGGAATGACGATGAAGGATATTATAAAAAGGCCAATCAACTGGCTGAGGCATTTAATAAGAACTTCGAGAAGTTCGCAGAATTTGCCAATGAAGATATTATGGCTGCGGCTCCCAAGATTAGGGAAATCGTTTCATAATTAGATAGTTAAGTAGTTTTTAGTTAAGTAGAGAGGCCCGCTCAATTGAGCGGGCCTTTTTGTTTAAAGCTTATATAGTTGTTGTTCACCCAAACAAAGCTCCTGCAATAGTAGCCGTCATCATGGTGGCCATGGTTGCTGCAAAAAGTGCACGCATGCCCAATCTTGATAAATCACCCTGTCGGCTTGGGGCCATCACTCCTATTCCTCCCACCTGTATGGCGATTGAACTGAAGTTAGCAAATCCACATAACGCATATGTGGCGATTACAATTGATTTTTCACTAAGTCCACCAGACATCTTCATGTCAGCCAGGCTCAAATAGGCAACAAACTCATTGATCACTATCTTTTGTCCAAGCAAACTACCCACGGATATGGTTTCAGCCCACTCTACACCCATCACAAAGGCAAAGAGTCTGAACAATTGACCCAATATATATTGAAGAGAAAAACCATCAAAAACTCCGTTTGTAGAACTCGACACAATCTCATTTAATGAAGTAAAATGCCAGTTCAAATATTCGATCCCGTCAAAAGTTCCAATACCGTCAACTAGCACCCAATTAATAGCAAAAATGATTGCAATAAACGCCAACAGCATTGCTGCTATATTAATAGCTAGCTTCACTCCCTCAGATGCTCCATGTGCCAAAGCATCTATCAGGTTTACACCCATACTATCCTTAGAGACATTAAGGTTGGAATCAATAGCTTCCTTATTGGTTTCTGGAATTACCATTTTAGCAATCACTATGGCCGCAGGTGCATTCATAATAGAAGCGCTCAGCAGATAAGCAGCATATTTTGACCGTTCTACAGGATCATCACCTCCTAAAAAGGCAACATAACCAGCCAAAACACCACCAGCTATGGTAGCCATACCTCCAGTCATAAGACACATGAGCTCTGAGGTGGTCATTGTTTTTACAAATGGTCTTACCAACAATGGTGCTTCTGTCTGCCCTAGGAATATATTACCGGCTGCCGACAAACTCTCAGCACCAGACAATCTCATAGTTTTAGCCATTATCCAGGCAATACCATAAACCACTTTTTGTAATACTCCAAGATAATACAAACCGGTAGAAACAGTAGAAAAGAAGATAACTGTGGGGAGTACCTGAAAGGCAAAAATAAATCCCAGTTTATCTGTTGCGAGATCTCCAAAGAGAAATTGAGCTCCATCTGTAGAGAAGCTCAAGAACTTTACAAAGACATCGCTCACCCAATCGAAACTAGTGGCAACAAACTCAACTTTGGTAATGAGTACACCAAATATCAGCTGAAGGAGTATACCTATACCGACTAAGCGCCAATCAATGGCCTTCTTATTACTAGAAAACAAATATGCAATGCCTATTAACACTGCAAGACCTAACAAACCTCTTATGTAATCCATCGAATTTGGGCATAAAAATAGGCTGATAAGCAACTTACCAGCCTAGTATTCTTGTTTTAATTTCTTCTGCTAAGTTCGTCTCTGATCTTCGCAGCCTTTTCGTAGTCCTCATTTTCAATCGCCTCATTAAGAAGTTCATTGAGCTTGTCAACAGACATATCTTTGAAACCGCTATCACTTTTCTTCACCTCTTCTTTCTCCTTCTTCACCTTCGATTGCAGCTCGCTCTTAATTTCACTAATATCATCATCATTCTCATCAGTAAGCACAATACCTGCCTCTGCAAGAATAGATTCATAAGTGTAAATTGGAGCGTCAAAACGAAGGCCAATAGCAATAGCATCCGAAGGTCTTGCATCAATCTCAACTTTGGGGCCATCTCCGGCACAGACTATTTTGGCAAAGAAAACTCCCTCTTTAAGGTCAGAGATAATAATCTCCTCCACCTTATAAGAAAAGCTATGCGCAAATGATTTAAACAAATCATGTGTCATTGGCCTGTTAGGAATGATTTTTTCTATTTCAATAGCTATGGCCTGAGCCTCAAACATACCAATAATGATGGGCAATCTACGACTTCCCTCAGTTTCACCCAGCACAAGAGCAAATGAACCTGACTGTGATTGACTGGAAGAAAGTCCTAATATTTCTAAGCGTATCTTATCCACAAATCTCTACTTCGCTGCCTTAATGGCTTCTGTTAATTTAGGAATAACCTCAAAAGCATCACCAACTATACCATAATCAGCCGCCTTGAAAAATGGCGCTTCAGGGTCTTTGTTTATTACTACTATGTTTTTTGACGAATTAACACCTGCCAAATGCTGAATAGCACCAGAAATACCTACAGCAATGTACAACTGCGGACTTACTTTTACTCCTGTCTGCCCTACGTGCTCATGGTGAGGTCTCCAATCCATATCAGATACTGGCTTGCTACAACCTGTAGCAGCACCTAATACTTTTGCCAACTCCTCAATCATACCCCAATTTTCAGGCCCTTTCAAACCACGACCACCAGAAACTACTAATTCTGCTTCCGGCAATAGTATCTCACCTGTAGCCTTTTCAGTTTTAGTAATGTTTGTGCTAAAATCACTATCGGCAGCTGAACCTGCAAATGCCTCTACAGTTGCTGTTCCACCAACTTCTTTTACTTCAGCAGCATTCTTTTTAATGGCAAGAATCTTCTTATCCTTTGTAAGCTCTACATTGGCAAAAGCCTTACCAGTATAAATACTTCTTTTTACTTTAAAACCTGCAGATGTATCTGGCAATTCAGTAACATTCGAAACTAAACTTGCATCTACTTTAACAGCAACTCTTGCAGAAACAGGATTACCTAACGAAGAATTAGCTAATACTAAAACATCAGCGCCTTCCTTATTCATAGCATCAGCTATTACTGAAGCATAAGCCTGGATAACTCCTTTATTGTATCTGTCGTCCTTTACATGCAATACCTTTGAAGCACCATAGTTACCCAATCCTTGTAATTCTGAATCAGAAACTTCAGTACCAAAAGCTATAGTTGTAACATCACCACCCATTCCTTTAGCATAAGCAACAGCCTCAAGCGATGTCTTTTTTATTTGTCCTTCCGCACTTTCAACGAAAACTAATATTGATGACATATTCTTAATTTCTTTGTGAATAAATTAGATTAAATGACCTTGGCATCATTTTTCAATAAATTAACCAATTCGGCAACGTTATCAGCGTCTACCATTTTCACAGCGCCCTTAGCAGGTGGCAACTCAAATTTATCAAGTGTAGTACCTGATTGGTTCTGAGATGGCTCAACCACATTCAAAGGTTTTGTTCTTGCAGACATAATACCTCTCATGTTTGGTATTTTCCATTCTGCAATAGGCTCCTGGCATCCTGCAACCAATGGCATTTTAACCTCAAGCATCTCTTTACCACCTTCGATTTCTCTAGCCATCTTGGCAGTATCACCATCAATATCTAAAGTCATTACCGGAGAAATTGAAGGAATTCCTAAAATTTCACCTACCATTCCGTGTACCATACCTCCATTGAAATCAATAGATTCACGGCCCATTAATATCAAGTCATAACCCGCATCTTTAGCAACATGTGCTATTTCAGACGCTACAAATAATGAGTCCGTTGGTTCTGCATTTATTCTAATAGCATCATCAGCACCAATGGCCAAGGCCTTACGTAACGTAGGTTCTGTTTCTGCACCACCAACATTTAATACTGTAATGCTTCCCCCTGACTGCTCCTTTAATTCAACCGCTCTAGCCAAAGCATAATCATCATAGGGTCCGATGATAAACTGAACACCATTAGCATCAAATTTTTTATCACCATCTGTGAAAGCAATGCGCGATGTTGTGTCTGGCACATGGGTTATACAAACTAATATTTTCATTTAAATTTTATGGATTTAAAATGTTGTAAATTAACCTTTTAATTTTGCCCGTGAAGATAGCGAATAATGGAGCAAATAAAAATTGAAACTGTGACGAATTCGAACCGATTAGAACAACTACTGAAGTATCTTGATGAAGACCCAAATGATGCATTTACGCTCTACGCCATTGCCATGGAATATATGAAATCTAACCCAAGCACTGCGCGAGATTATTTCGAAAAACTACTTGACAACCATCCAAATTATCTTGCTACATATTATCAAGTAGGCCATCTCTACGAAGCACTTGGAGAAGATGATCTAGCCATAAAAGCTTATAATAAGGGAATAGCAGTTGCGCAAAATCAAGGCAACGAAACCACACTAAGAGAGCTTAAAAACGCGCTTGATGAGCTAGAGTTTTAGTAAAAAACTCTACTAATATTTTTAGTATTTAAAATTATAAATATTTGATAATCAGATAATTTAAAATAACTTAACTCAAGTTAAAGTTTAATAATAATCTTCCCTACCTTACTTGAGCTGGCTATTTCGTCAAATGCCTTAATAATATTGTCAAATTCAAAAGTACTCTCCACAACAGGCACTATTTTATGCTTGCTTACAAAAGACAGCATTGCTTTAAATTCCTTGTCGCTACCCATGGTACTTCCTTGCAAAGTCACCTGGTTCCAAAACATCCTGTAAAGATCGAGTGATGATGGAAGGCCGTTAGTTGCTCCATAAAAAACAATCCTTCCGGCAGGTCTCATCAGTTTAACAAATGTATTTATCTGATCCCCCCCTGCACTATCAATTACCACATCAAAACCTCCTTTGGTTTGCCATAGATTTTTATACCAATCAGATTCTGTATAATTAAATCCGCCTGCGGCACCCATATCTATGGCTTTCTTTATTTTAGATTCACTGCTCGATGTTATGTAAACATTGGCACCAGCAGCAAGCGCAAACTGAAATGCAAATTGGGCTACTCCTCCACCAAATCCGGAGATGAGAACATTGTCATCTTTCTTTATTTTCCCATGCGTGAAGCAGGCACGATATGCGGTGAGTCCTCCTAATGGAAGCCCTGCAGCTTCTTCATCTTTAAGGTGCTTTGGTATGTCATGAATACGATCTTCACCTACTTCTACAAAATCAGCAAATGTCCCATTTGACGGCATTCCTAAGATGGCATAATCGCGAGATTGAACAGCTTCATTATCACCCCAATTGATGTTTGGGTTAATGATTACTTTTCGCCCAACATTCTTTTTATTCACCCCATCTCCTATCTCAGTCACTTCACCAACACCATCGGCACCCAAAATAGACCCAAACTTGATATTTGGATATTTGCTCTCTCTAATAAACTGATCACGCTTATTAAGTGCTGCAGCAGAAACCTTAACCAATACATTTCCAGCTTGTACTTTTGGTACAGGAGCTTGTATAAGCTTTATTACTCCCTTTGATGCTATAGATAGTGCCCTCATTATGTTTGATGTTTATAATGAAGTTAAGAAATGGGACTGAACCCTACAATATGAAAGAAGGATTAATTAGAACGGAGCGTCCTCTTCATCATCACCACCAGAATACCCAAATCCACCTGCACCTGATTGATCATCTTCTCCTGAATTCAACTTGCTACCAAATGTCATGGTATTTGAGTCATCAAACTCGTTAGGTATTCCTCCACCTCCTGGGAATGGCTCACCAAAGGAATTATTATCCAAATCCGTAAATTTGGTGTATTTACCGATAAATTTAAGCTGCACATTTTCAACAGAACCGTTTCTGTGCTTAGCGATAATAATCTCACCCACTCCAGTTGTTGGCATTCCATTCTCATCTTCAGTAATACCATAGTACTCCGGACGATAAAGGAACATTACCATATCCGCATCCTGCTCAATAGATCCTGATTCCCTCAAATCCGATAGCTGAGGTCTCTTATCTCCACCGCGCGTCTCCACTGCCCTACTTAACTGCGAAAGTGCAATTACTGGCACGTCCAATTCTTTTGCAATTCCTTTCAAGGCTCGAGAAATAGATGCAATTTCCTGTTCACGATTACCACCGCCCTTAGAGCTATCACCGCTCATCAGCTGCAAATAATCAATAACGATAAGCTGAACATCATGCTGAGCTTTCAGTCTTCTACATTTTGCTCTTAACTCAAGAATAGATAAGGCTGGTGTATCATCGATAAATATTGGTGCGCTACTTAGTTTATTTGTTTTATGAATCAGCTGCTGCCACTCATAGTCAGCAAGATTACCCTTCTTTATTTTTTCACTCTCCAGCTGAGCCTCTGCAGATATCAACCTGTTAACCAGCTGAACAGAGCTCATCTCCAAGGAGAATATTGCTACAGCATGATTAAAATCAACTGCGGCATTTCGAAGTGCAGAAACAACAAAAGCCGTTTTACCCATTGCAGGTCTTGCTGCAATAATTACCAAATCCGATTTCTGCCATCCTGAGGTCACCCTGTCCAAAGCAGTAAAACCACTGGCGATACCAGTAAGTCCGTCTTTGTGATTTTTCCTTTCCTCAAGCTCATGAATCGCCTGAGCCATTAACGAGGTCATGCTATCATAATTCTTTCTGATATTAGCTTCAGAAATTTCAAATAAAGCACTCTCAGTTTTGTCTAAAAGCTGGAATACATCAGTTGTATCCTCATAGGCATCCTGATGAATTTCTGAAGCCACTCTAATCAGCTCTCGCTTGATCGCCATCTCTGTCACGATACGAGCATGATACTCGATATTCGCAGCAGATGAGACTTTTGAGGTAAGCTCAGCAATATAATAGGACCCGCCAACAAATTCCAACTTCCCGCTTTTACGAAGCTGTGAAACCACAGTACGCATATCTACAGGCTCAGAATTGTTAAACAATGTAACTATAGCACTATAAATCTCTTTGTGGGTATCCAGGTAAAAGCTTCCTGGTGTTAGGATGTCGACAACGGCTGTAAGTGCGTCTTTTTCCAACATTAACGCACCTAAAACCGCTTCTTCCAAATCTATCGCCTGAGGAGGCAATTTACCTAACGTGTCGTTTATATCTTTGACTAATCTGTTAGACTTATGACCTACTCTTAGAGACGAAGATTTGTTTTCCATGTAGTGGTTGTTGGATTATATTTTGAATGACAGGTTCAAACCTAAAAAGAAAATAAAAGCCGAACAATTCTGGTGGATTGTCTTTAAAAACAAAGTCTTGTTTATAAAAAAATCATCCCACCAGCAGCATGGTAAATTTTTAATCAATGTGCTAGTCATTTTCCACAGTTTAAAAAGCCTTGTCCACTTTTATATGTGCAAAACTTGTACTTCCATTCACAAATTTATAAGTTATCCACATACTTATGCACAACGTTCAAAGTATCAAAATAGTCCCGAAATATTAATTTTTATTCTATTTTTGACCCTTAACATTTTCATTTCATGGGTACACCATCTCAAAATATTCACTTTATAGCCATTGGAGGCAGCATCATGCACAATTTGGCTATTGCCTTAAAGAAAAAAGGCCACCATGTCACCGGTTCAGATGACGAAATTTTCGAACCTTCCAAAACACGACTTTCCGTCAACGGCTTATTGCCAGACAAAGAAGGTTGGGATGCAAATAGAATAACCACCGATCTTGATGCTGTAATTCTAGGCATGCATGCCCGCGAGGATAATCCGGAGCTTAAAAAAGCTCAGGAGTTAGGTGTTAAGATCTACTCATTTCCAGATTACATCTATGAGCAGTCTATCAATAAACAACGGATTGTAATTTCCGGAAGTCATGGTAAAACCACCATCACTTCTATTGTGATGCATGTCTTAAAATATTATAACAGAAGTTTTGATTATGCTGTTGGTGCACGAATCGAAGGCTTCGAGGACATGGTCCAATTATCCGATGCTCCGATAATAATTATCGAGGGTGACGAATACTTGTCCTCTCCTATCGACAGAACACCAAAGTTTCTAAAATACCACCATCATATAGGTCTAATATCTGGTGTATCATGGGATCATATTAATGTATTTCCTTCTGAAGACGAATATGTTAAGCAATTTGACTTATTTGCTGATGCAACACCAAAAGCTGGTACATTAATATACAGTGAGGATGATTCTTTAGGAACTGTAATAGGCAGCAAAGAAAGAGAAGATGTGGTGGAGCTACCCTACAAAACTCATGCTCACATAATAGAAGATGGTGTTACCTATCTTACTAATGGCAATGAAAATATTCCTGTAAAGCTATTCGGCAAGCATAACCTGCAGAACATCAGTGGTGCTATGGAAATACTTAAGAGAATAGGTATTTCGCCAGATCAGTTTTACCTGGCTATCCAGTCGTTTAAAGGTGCTGACAAGCGTCTTGAACTTATAGGTGAGAAAAAAGGCGTATCAATTTATAAAGATTATGCTCACGCACCATCAAAAGTTAAAGCCACTACCTTAGCGGTAAAAGAGCAATATCCTGCAAGAGACTTAGTCGCATGTTTGGAACTGCATACTTTCAGCAGTTTGAATAAAGAGTTTTTAAGCCAGTATAAAGGGACAATGAAATACTGCAATGTGCCGATTGTATTTTATAGCCCATCTACCCTAGAGCATAAGATGATGGACAAAATCACTAAAGAAGATATAAAGAAGAGCTTTGGTGAAAGCAACCTTCATGTCTTTGATGATAAGGAAGAAATGTTAAAATTCATCCAGGAGCAAGACTGGCATAACAAAAATCTTTTAATGATGACCTCAGGCACCTTTAACGGACTTGATTACAAGGCATTACCTGACATGCTGAACTAAGCAGCAAAAACTATTTGAATGAAATTAAATCTAAAGAATCCGCTTACTTTTTTTGACCTTGAAACAACCGGAACCAATACAGTTCAGGATCGAATTGTTGAAATATCAGTTGTAAAACTTTTGCCAAATGGTGAGCGCGTCATAAAAACCCATAAAATCAATCCTACTATTCCTATTCCAATAGAAACCAGCCTTATTCATGGCATCTATGACGAGGATGTGAAGGATGCTCCAGCATTTAAGAACATTGCCAAAAGCCTGGCTCAGTTTCTGGAAGGCTCTGACCTGGCTGGTTTCAATATTTTGAAATTTGATGTGCCTTTGCTCGTGGAAGAATTCCTAAGAGCTGATGTTGATTTTGATGTATCAAAAAGGAAATTGATTGATGCTCAGAAAATTTTTCATATGATGGAGAAAAGAACGCTATCAGCGGCATACAAATTCTATTGTGGCAAAACTTTGGACAATGCCCACAGTGCCGAGGCAGATACTATCGCTACTTTAGATGTACTAGAAGCTCAGGTAGTTAAATATGACGGTCAGGAAATGGTTGATAACCTTGGAAAAAGCATAGGCACCATAAAAAATGACATGTCTGTACTTCACGAGCTTACCTCATCAAACATGGTTGACCTGGCAGGCAGAATTGTGATGAACAATGATGGAAAAGAGGTCTTTAATTTTGGAAAACACAGGAATACACCTGTTGCAGATGTACTACAAAGGGAACCTAATTATTACAATTGGATGATGAATGGGGACTTCCCTCAAGATACCAAACGAAAGCTTACTGAAATTAAGCTTAGGAATATGAAGATGTAACAAAAAAGCCACTCAAAATTGAGTGGCATTTTTGTTACAGGTAATACTGAACTACTTCTTATAATACTTCAGCGCCTCTGGCATCTGAGAATTCAAATCCGCAATTCTTGTATCTGGATTAGGGTGAGTAGATAAAAACTCTGGAGGTCTGCTTCCACCGCTATTAGCATTCATTCGTTCCCAGAACTTTGGTGCCTCTCTAGGATCATACCCAGCCATAGCCATAAATATCAATCCCATTTTATCAGCCTCGGACTCATGGGTTCTTGAGAATTTCAACATTCCTATCTGTGAACCCATACCTATAGATTGCAATAATATCTGATTCGTAAGTGTTGGATTCTGACCTAAAGCCGCAGAAGCTCCACCCAAAAGGCCATTAGCTACTAATCCCTGACTCATTCGTTCGCTTCCATGATTGGCGATAGCATGAGCTACCTCGTGTCCCATTACAACCGCCACACCTTTTTCATCCTGGCAGATGGGCATTATGCCCGTATAAAACGCCACCTTTCCACCAGGCATACACCAGGCATTTACAATATCTTCTTCTATGACATTAAACTCCCAAGCGTAGCCTTCCAATTGAGAGGCCATTCCATTTTGGCGCATATAAGTATCAACCGCCAATGAAATTTTAGCACCTACATTCTTCACCATTCTGGTATACTCAGCATTGGTCGATATTTTACTCTCTCCTAATACCGATTTATATTGATCGAAACTCATTGGTAAAAGCTCAGAGTTAGGTACCAGACTAAGCTGCCTTCTTCCTGTCAATGGCACTTTAGCGCAGCTAAAAACAAGAAGGCAAATAATTAAAGCAGAAATTATTTTAGTATTCATAATTACTAATTTTATGTTCAGAAAAGATTCATCAATTTTATCAAAAATACTTTGAATCAATAACAATTTGATGCTGTATTGTTTTAACAAATCAGAATTTAAATAATTTCTATGAAAATATTAGCGATAGGTCGGAATTATGCTGAACATATCAAAGAGCTCAATAATGAAAAGCCTGACGAACCTGTCATTTTCACTAAGCCTGATTCTGCACTATTAAAAAATGGTGCAAATTTCTATTACCCTGACTACTCAAATGATATACATCATGAAATAGAACTTGTATTGAAGATTTGTAAGGTCGGTAAAAACATTGATGAGAAATTTGCCCATAAATATTATGAAGAAATAGGTCTGGGAATAGATTTTACGGCCAGAGACTTACAACAAAAGGCTAAAGAAAAAGGGCTCCCATGGGCCATTGCCAAAGGGTTTGACGGTTCTGCGCCTATTTCTAATTTTGTCTCTATTGATAAGTTTAAAGGTTTAAACAATATCAACTTCTCATTACAAGTCGATGGTGAAGTGAAGCAAAATGGAAACACAGGTATGATGTTATTCAATTTCAATTATATGATATCATACCTTTCAAAGTTCTTTACTTTGAAGAAAGGAGATTTAATTTTTACAGGAACGCCAAAGGGTGTGGGGCCGATAGCGATTGGTCAAAAATTGGAGGGATACATAGAGGATGAAAAAATGCTGGAGGTACATATTAAGTAACCTGATATTTATTGTTGGAATACTATCTTTTTTAAATGCATCTGGTCAGCTAGCACCAGGTGAGATCGCTAAAGAATCATATTACATGTTTCCTATTAAGCCAGGTGAGCGCAACTCACTTGCCGGCACTATGGGCGAGCTACGATCTACACATTTTCACACTGGCATAGATATAAGAACTGAAGGTCGTATAGGCCTTCCTGTCTATGCTTCTGCTGATGGGTATGTTTCTAGAGTAGCTATTTCTAACTCTGGCTATGGCAATGCCATTTATATATTACACCCAAATGGTCATACTACTGTCTACGCACATTTAGACAGAATTAACGGCAAATTGGCCAATTATATACGCACGCAGCAGTATAAGTCAGAAAGTTTTGAACAGAACCTGATGATCAAAAAAGATCTGTTTCCGGTAAAGAAGGGTGATATTATAGCTTATTCCGGCAACAGTGGTTCTTCAGGCGGTCCTCACTTACATTATGATATAAGAGACCGGTATCAAAACCCGTTAAATCCTCTTAACTACGGTTTCGAAGAGATTCTTGATAACACTCCACCGCTGGCAGAAAATATAGTAGTGAGCACGCTTAATAAGAATGCAAGGGTTGACGGTCAATTCGGTCAAATGACTTACAATGCCAGGCGAGTAGGCAATAACTATGTAATAGATCAACCCATTTCGGCTAAAGGTGAAATAGGCATTCAGTTATATGCCTATGACAAACTTGACAATTCAAGGTTTAGATGTGGCATAAATACTTTGGAGATGGACATTAATGGAAAGTTGGTGTACTCATATGATATCCAGTCTTTCTCATTTAGCGAGCAGAGAAACATTCTTAAGCACATGAGCTATGAGAACCTGCACTTTACTGGCACACGATACCATAAACTTTACATAGATGATGGCAACAAGCTGAATTTTTACAATACTGATAAAAATCAGGGTAGAATAAAAGTGGCGGTTGGAGAAGAGCTGCCTGTAACGATAAAGATGACAGATACCTATGGCAATGAGAGTCTGCTGACTTTTAAAATTATTGGCAAGGACTTTCCAGAGTCACTTTACTCCTATGACAATTTGAAATACGATATCGATGTAATAGAAAACACCTTTGTTTATAAAGTACCAAAAGAACAAACCGAGAATGGTGTGATGCTTAATGGAACTTCAACTGTTCCTGATTACTTTATTAACAATACTGGTATCTTCCTCCATGACATGCGCAGAGAAATGCCCGAGGTACTTCAAGTTGATAAATCCTTTAAGTCCTACAATTTCAAAGACAAGGTGCCTCATGAAATGGATTACAAATACTATGATAAGTTTTTAGATATCTATTTTCCGTCTAACTCACTATTTGACACCTTGTACTTAAAAACTGACTATAAGTTAGACACGGCAGAGCAACAGGAGTTCTTTGACATAGGTAGCACCTATGTTCCATTAAGGAAGTCTATGAAAGTGACATTAAAGCCACAAGGCCATTATCCCAAAAACGAATATGCAGTCTACTATATCTATGACAATGGTTACAAAAGTTTTGAAGGCGGCAGTTGGGAGGCCGACAAGGTCAGTTTTTGGACCAGGAGCTTTGGTAAATACACAATACTAGCGGATACAATACCGCCCAGGGTTACCCCTCTTACACTCAACGCTAACAACATAAGGTTCAAAATAACCGATAACCTTTCAGGCATCAAGTCATTTAATTGTTATGTAAATAACGAATGGATATTAATGAACTACGATAGCAAAAGGGCGCTTATATGGTCAGAAAAATTAAACGATAACAAACCCTTTAATGGAGTTGTTAAGCTATTTGTGGAAGACAGGCAGGGCAATATAAATGAATATTCAAACACCTTAAACTAAATAACTATGGCGCTAAAAGCAGGTGACAAAGCACCCGATTTTAATGTAAACGATCAAGACGGTAACGCTGTCTCAATGAAGGATTATGCAGGCAAAAAAGTGGTACTATACTTCTATCCAAGGGACAACACCCCCGGCTGTACTGCAGAATCTTGCAACCTTAGAGATAATTATGAAGCACTGCAAGCTGCAGGTTATGAAGTGTTAGGAGTAAGTACCGATACAGAAAAATCACACCAAAAATTTATAGAAAAACAAAGCCTACCTTTTAAACTATTGGCAGATACTGAAAAAGAAGTACATGAAAAATACGGCACATGGGTAGAGAAATCTATGTATGGACGTAAATATATGGGTACCGCCAGAACCACATTTTTAATTGATGAGCAAGGAAAGATTGAAGAAATAATTGAGAAAGTAAAAACAAAGGAGCACACTGCTCAGATATTAAAATAATAAATTGATCACTTTAAAGGTGTCTCAAAATTTAAGCGTCATTACGAACGCAGTGAAGTAATCTCTTCCAAGGACAGATAACCACTATTGAATTGATTCCTCACGAGAAGCCCGAATGGCAGAGATGAGACTTGAATAATTTTGAGACACCTTCTTTCGTTTTTTTCAATAATACGCTCCTACTTCCCTGATAATTTTTAAATTCGCATCATTAAACATTTATCGATGAGCACTACTCCCAACATCCCCGAATTAAAGAAAATATCTTCACAAGTTAGAAGAGACATTATCAGAATGGTACATGAAGTTCAGTCAGGCCACATTGGTGGTTCATTAGGCTGTACTGAATATTTCGTTTCAATGTATTTTCATATCATGAAACATGATAAGTCTTTCAACTTAGATGGTGTAGGAGAAGACCTTTTCTTCTTATCAAACGGACACATTTCTCCAGTATGGTATAGTGTGTTGGCAAGAAGCGGATACTTTTCGGTTGATGAGTTATCGACTTTCAGAAAGCTGAATACAAGACTTCAGGGTCACCCGGCTACGGAAGAAGACCTACCCGGAATCAGAATTGCTTCTGGTTCTTTAGGACAAGGTTTATCTGCTGCTTTAGGTGCTGCTCAGGCTAAGAAATTGAACAATGACGATAATCTTGTATTTGTTTTAATGGGTGATGGCGAGCAGGACGAAGGTCAAGTATGGGAAGCAGCAATGTATGCAGCACACCACAAAGTGGATAACATCGTAGCAACTATTGACTTCAACAGACAGCAAATTGATGGATCTACAGAAGAAGTAATGAGTCTTGGTAGCTTGAGAGCTAAATGGGAAGCGTTCGGCTGGAAAGTGATTGAAAGTCAGGGTAATGATATAGAGGCATTGATTTCTAAAATAGAAGAAGCTAAGAGCCTGACAGGCAAAGGTCAACCAATACTAAACCTAATGCATACCGAAATGGGTTTTGGTGTTGACTTTATGGTAGGAACACATAAATGGCATGGCATCCCTCCTAGTGATGAGGAATTAGCTAATGCTTTAGGCCAATTAGAAGAAACTTTAGGTGATTATTAAATCACCTATTCCAAATTCCTTTTAGTTTGTAAATAGTGCCCTCGGCCTTTATTGGTTGAGGGTTTTTTGTTACCAACTGGGCATTGGTAAACGGTGAACTTGGAAAGTACAATGAAGTCATCACCAGCTCCCCGCCATTGACAAAAATCTCTACAGAGCCCACATCCATAAGAACTCTTAAAGACATTTCTTTAGAATTCAAATCAAATGGAGCCAGTTGATCTCCATTAAACTCTTCTGAGAATTCGTTATTACCAGCGGCATCTCTATTGATATAAAATGACTGACTCTCTTCAGAATAACCGAACCTTAAGGTATCCGCATCATTGTTAAAAAGCAGCAATTCAAACTGACCGAGCGCTTCACCCTCCGAGATTACAGTCAAATTCATATCTGCTAATTGATAACCACCTTTCATCAGGTCAACTGTAGTACCTGAAGCATTTACAGTCATGCTTTCTCCTCTAAGCTGCTCCAGCTCTTTAACTGGGTAAGAAGCCAATATGTGCTTACCTTCCATAGTCTTCAATTCAAAAGTACGAGCCACTGTCATAGCACTACGCCATTTCTCTGTAGGTACTACCTGAGCATAATTCCAGTTGCTCATCCAACCCAAAAACAAAACCCTTCCATCTTCCTCCGGCACATTTGACCAGGTAACGCCCGCATAGTTGTCTCTACCCATATCTATCCAGCGGGTTTCCTCATCTTGTGGAGTGAAGCTCTTACCGTCAAAATCACCAACAAAATACTGGGTTGCAGAACCTCCATTTGGACCACCGGGATTGATACTCACCAGCAACACCCACTTATCTCCCATTTTGATTAGGTCTGGGCATTCCCAAACGCCACCATGGCCACCCAACTCAAATCCAAAATCACTTTCTTTCGTCCATGATTTTAAATCAGGACTGCTATAAAATGTGATATGATCCAACACAGCTAGTGACATCACCCACTTCTGCCCTTCTTCATACCAAAACACTTTGGGATCTCTAAAGTCTTTTATTCCTGGATTGGGTAACACCGGGTTATTCTCATATTTAGCCCAAGTGCGTCCCTTGTCAGTACTGTAAGCGATTCCCTGATATTGATAATCTATTTTACCTTGCTCCGCCATTTCCGGATGGTGGTAAGTGTAAATCGCGATCAGCGGTGGATTTTCAGCAGTGCCCAAACCAGAAGTATTATTTTTGTCCACCACTACACTACCAGAGAAGATGTAGCCCAAATCATCAGGATAAAGTGCTACAGGCAGATGCTCCCAGCTCACCATATCGGTACTTACTGCATGACCCCAGTGCATAGGCCCCCAAACGGTACTGTCGGGATAATATTGATAAAACAGGTGATATTCCCCTTCATAATAAACCATGCCATTAGGATCATTCATCCAGTGTGCCTCTGGTGAAAAGTGGAACTGCAGACGGTGCTGTTCTCCGTAATATGATACATTCTCTACTTCAACGACTATCTGTTCTTCTTTCTTTTGTGAGCAGGCAGCAGTTATTATAAATAATCCTAATACTATTTTTTTCATGGTGATAGTTCTTTAGCAAGTTCTTCTAATGTTTTGCCTTTAGTTTCTGGCATCAGTTTCCAGGTAAACAACAGCTGCAGCATCATCATAAAGGCAAAGAATGCAAATACAGGCCACGGATTCTCCCCAAAGATCCCTTCTTCCCTGTCAATAAATATTGGTGTCAATAATGTGATAAGTGCTGCAAAAACCCAGTGCGTACCTGTACCCAGCGATTGACCATAAGCGCGAATCTGGTTAGGGAATATCTCTGAGATAAATACCCAGATAACTGCTCCCTGACCAATGGCATGAGAAGCAATAAACACCAATATGAATACCAATAAATACGTTGGGTCAATAGCCGCATAAAACGCATAGGCAGTGAGCACCAGGCTTATAATATAGCCGATGGAACCAATATACATCAATTGCTTACGTCCAATCCTGTCAATAAGATAAAGGCCAGCAAAGGTGAAAAGCATATTAATACCACCAATGGATATCGAATTAAAGAGGGAATCCTTGGCAGCAAGACCTGCTATCTCCAGCAGCTCAGGTGCATAATACAATATAAAATTAATGCCTGATAACTGATTAAAGAAGGCGATTAAAAATGCCAGCATAATAGGTCGGTAATGTTTCTGAGTAAAGAAGTTGCTGTGCTGAGCATCTGGCTGAATGTCATTCTTAATGTCCTGAAGTCGCTCTTGTGCCGTGGCAGGATCAATGATATTCAGCACTCGTAATGCTCCTGCTTCATCTTTCTTCTTTAAATACAACCATCTCGGGCTATTAGAAACGCCTAATATTAAAATACAAAAAATAAATGCAGGTATGCCTTCTACACCAAGCATCCAGCGCCAGTCATTGTCACCACCAACACCTTCTAACAGGTAGTTGGAGATAAAGGCTATCAATATACCGAATACCAACATAAACTGGTAAAGGGCCACGAACTTACCTCTGTTTTTAGAAGAAGTTATTTCTGAAATATAAGTGGGTGCCGCTACGGATGAGGCTCCCACACCAATACCGCCTATGAATCTGAAAAATGAAAATAAATATGGGTCTGGAGCGAATGCTGACCCCACGGCAGATACAAAATACAAAACGCCTACCCAGAAGAGGGTCTTCTTTCTACCGATAGCATCTGTAGGAATTCCTCCAAATAATGAACCGATTACCGTACCCCAAAGGGCCATCGACATGATAAATGTACCGTGAAAGAATGGCGTGGTTTGCCATAACTCTTTTATGGGAAGGTTAGCCCCAGAAATAACCACAGTATCGAAACCGAAAAGGAATCCAGAGAGTGCTACGGTTAAAGACCAAAGTATTATTTTATTTTTCATCGGAGTAATTTACGATTTTTGTAAAAAATACAAACGATTCCCTAGTTCTAAAGGAAATTATTGCCCAAAATAATCGTTGATAACCTAATGCTAAGAGTAACAACCGTAATTGCGCTACTGTTTATAACAACTTTTGTTCTTGCCCAGAATGTACAGCAAAAGCTTCCTGAAAAAACCAGAATCTTATTTCTATTAGATGGCTCAGCAAGTATGCTGGCCAAGTGGGGTCAGGAAACGCGCATGGATGTTGCCAAATCTTTGCTTACCAATTTGGTCGACTCGCTGAAAGTTAACCCTAAGCTGGAGTTGGCACTTCGTGCTTACGGACATTTGTACTCTAAGGGGGCGCAAAACTGCAAAGACACTAAACTAGAGGTGAGCTTCGCGCAAAAAAACCATGCACAGATCATCAAAGAACTGCAGCTGATTAGTCCGAAAGGCACTACACCTATCGCCTATTCGCTGGAACAAGCAGCCAATGACTTTCCGGCTGGTAGCTCAAGGAATATTGTCATCATCATAACAGATGGTATCGAGTCCTGTGATGGCGACCCCTGTTCTGTATCATTAGCGCTGCAGAAGAAAGGTGTTTTTCTGAGGCCTTTTGTTATTGGTTTAGGGATTGATAAGGACTATACGAAAGAATTCAGGTGCCTGGGTGACTTCTTTGATGCTAAAGATTTAAACACTTTTCAGGTGGCACTACAAAAGGCCATTAAAACCAGTCTTGAAAAAACCACCGCTACGGTTGAGCTGCTGGATGTAAAAAACAAACCCACAGAGACCAATGTCAATGTCAGTTTTATCAATAGCGTTACCAATATATCCGCTTTTGATTTTGTGCATTATCTGGATGAGCGAGGCAGGCCAGACACGGTTACATTAGAGGCCGTAATACCTTATGATGTGGTGGCCAACACCATCCCTCCTGTTATTAAAAGAAACTTCAGACTTCAACCTGGCATTCACAATACCATTGAGCTTTCTACGCCACAGGGGTCTTTAAATATCAGCCAAAGGAGCGCTTCTACTTATGAGCAGGGCGTTAAAGTGCTTATTAGCAAAAATAATAGGCTCATTCATACTCAGGATATTAATACCACTCAGAAGTACTTGGTTAGCGATTATGATATTGAAGTGTTAACACTGCCTTCGAGAAAGTTTAAGGTAAGTGTAAAACAAAGCCAGCAAGAGAAAATCACCCTGCCTGCACCGGGATTATTAAATGTTTATAACAATGCGGCTGGGTATGGTAGTTTATATGAGGTGAATGTTGATGGCAGCCAAAAGTGGATCAAGGATATTGACAGCAAGGAATCCAAATCTACCATTGCTATACAGCCTGGTAACTACAAAATTGTTTTCAGGGTAGAAAAAGCCCCTGGCAGCAAGTACACCACCGTTAAGAACTTCACCATTAAAGAAGGACTTTCCACAACAGTGAGATTGTTTGACTAATCTTAAAATAGACTATTATTTTAAGAAGATATGTATAAATTTGCCGCTTCCATAAGGCGCTTAATAACCTAAACATTTATACCGTGACTAAACTCACCTATACCGAAAAGAAAGACACAAGATCAGGCTTTGGTGCCGGATTGCACGAATTAGGAAAATCTAATAAGAACGTAGTAGCACTTTGTGCAGACTTAACAGGCTCTCTTAAAATGGATGCCTTTAAAAAGGATTTCCCTGACAGGTTTTTTCAGGTAGGTATTGCTGAAGCCAATATGATTGGTTTGGCTGCTGGTATGACCATTGGTGGTAAAATACCTTTTACAGGCACGTTTGCTAACTTTTCTACTGGTAGAGTTTATGACCAGATCAGACAGTCAGTAGCATATTCTGGCAAAAATGTAAAGATCTGTGCTTCGCACGCTGGCCTTACTTTAGGTGAAGATGGCGCTACGCACCAGATTCTGGAAGATTTGGGCATGATGAAAATGTTGCCACACATGACGGTGATCAACCCATGTGATTATAACCAGACAAAGGCCGCTACTATTGCGATAGCTGACTATGAAGGTCCGGTTTATTTAAGATTTGGCAGACCAAAATGGCCAATCTTCACTCCTGCTGATCAAAAGTTTGAAATTGGTAAGGCTATCAATATGATTGAAGGTAGTGACGTTTCTATTTTCGCTACAGGCCATATGGTTTGGCAGGCAATAGAAGCTGAAGCTATTTTGGCAGAAAAAGGCATTAGCGCTGAGATTATTAACATTCACACCATTAAGCCATTGGACGAAGAGGCAATATTGGCCTCTGTGAAGAAAACAAGATGTGCAGTAACAGCTGAAGAGCACCAAATGAATGGAGGATTAGGAGACAGCGTAGCACAGACATTAAGCCGCAACTTACCTCTACCATTAGAAATGGTGGCAGTAAATGACAGCTTTGGAGAAAGCGGAACCCCAGAAG
>NZ_SMLV01000031.1 GCF_009711525.1 Fulvivirga lutimaris | reverse complement strand
GTCTGTAGACTCACCTTCACAAATAGTGGCATCTCCACCGATAGCTACTGTAGGTAACGGATTAACAGTAACTTGAGCAGAACCTGTAACTGTGGCTGGACTGCAATTATTGGCATCCGTTACGCTTGTAAGCGTGTAAGTGGTTGTACTTGTAGGAGTAACCGATTCCAAGTGGCCATCACTAATGCCTGTAAGATCAACATCGACCGTTCCATCATTGTAAGTAACATCATAAGGGCCGGTGCCAGTCAAAGTAAATAATAAGTCCGTAGACTCGCCATCACAAATGGTAGCATCTCCACTAATAGTTACAGTAGGTAAAGGATTTACAGTCACTTGAGCAGAACCTGTAACTGCAGCAGGACTACAGCTATTAGCATCTGCTACGCTGACTAGCGTGTAAGTGGTTGTGCTCGTTGGCATT
>NZ_SMLV01000258.1 GCF_009711525.1 Fulvivirga lutimaris | reverse complement strand
CATGAGCTTCACGATCACGGTTTATCCACAGCCTATGATGAGTATTAATAATACTATAACAGAACTATGCAGCGGTAGTGCTACAGATATTACGTTAAATACAACAACGACAGATGGAATAATACGATTGGATGCAATCAGTGGTGCAGGAGCTTCTAATGTAGGTGGTAAAACTTCAATTGGTTTAACTTTTACAGATGGAGGTCAAATTACAGATGTATTAACTAATGCAACTAATTCACCAATTATCTTAACTTATGAGTTTAGTGTAAGTGCTAATGGTTGCCCTGATGATGTAGCACCTTTTACCACCAGTGTTATAGTTAACCCTAACCCTGAATTTACCATAGCAAACTCGTCTCCAATAATTTGTAGTGGCGATGCAGTAGACATTACATTGAATAGCCTAACTGCAGGTCATCAGATTAATTTAGTAAGTGTAGACTATGCTGGAGGTAATGTAACTGGAGGTAGTGCAGCGGGACCATATTTTGATGGAAATTCTATAACAGAAGTACTTTTTAATACAACTAATATAACTCAACTAGTTACCTACACTTTTAATGTTACAACTCCAGGTACAACTCCATCATGTCCATTAGTAACTGCCAATAAGGTGACAACTGTGTCCGTACAGCCACAGCCTGTAATGAGTATTAATAATTTAGCTACAGATTTATGCAGTGGCGATGTGACTGATATAACTTTGAGTAGTACTACAACTGATGCAATAATTAGACTTGATGCTATAAGTGGAGCAGGAGCAGCTAATGTGCTTGGCAAGACTTCTGTAGGACTAACATTCATGGATGGTGATCAAATTACAGATGCTTTAACCAATGCTACCAATGCTCCAATTACCATAACGTATGAGTTTAGTGTGAATGTTAATGGTTGTCCTGATGGTGTAGCTCCGTTCACAACTAGTGTAACGGTTAACCCTAATCCAACTTTAACCATAACCAATACTACAGCAGAAATATGTAGTGGTGATGCAGTTAATATTACTTTAAATAGTCCTACAACAAACCATCAAATCAATCTTATCAGTGTAAATTATGGTGCAGTAACAGGTGGAACTGCATCTGGACCTTATACCAATGGAAATGTAATAAGTGACGTTCTGGTAAACAACACCTCTGCAGCTATTGATGTAGTATATGAATTTCAGGTTACAACTACTGATGGATGCCCAACAGCAGCTCCAATAAGTCAATTTACTACAGTTAAAGTAAGTCCTGCACCTACATTCACTATTGATAACAATGCAACTGTTATATGTTCAAAGGAACTTACAGATATTGATATCTCTTCCATTACAACGGGTGCTGTAATTGAGCTCATAAGTGTGGTCACATCCTCTGCTCAGATTGTTGGAACACCATCAATTGGATCAACCTATTTGAATGGGGCTAAAATGTCTAATCAATTGACTAACCCTACAAATACTGTTCAGACAGTTCAATATGAGTTTGAAGTTTCATTGAATAATTGTGTGAATCCGGTTACACAATTTGCGAACATTACAATTAATCCTATTCCAGATGTGGCAACTTCTGTAGCAGCTCAGACGATCTGTGATGATGAATTTACAAACATAGTATTGACTAACCCTAATAATGTGAGTACAACATCCTTCTCGTGGACGGTAGTTGAAGCTGGAGGGGTTACAGGTGCTTCTAATGGTGGTGGAACTAGCATAACTCAACAATTGAGTAATAACACGAATACTCCTGGTACAGCCACATATACTATAACTCCGTCAGCAAACAGTTGTAATGGAGATGCAGTTACATTAATAGTAACAGTAAATCCAACTCCAACTTTGGCAACTACAGGGGATGAGATTTTATGCTCTGGAGAATCAACAAACATAGTATTGACCAACCCGAATAGCGTTGCTGGAACTAGTTTTAGTTGGACAGTAATTAATAATATTAATTCTGTATCTGGAGCAGTCAATGGATCTGGAACAAATATTAGTCAAGCACTTTTTGTAAATAGCAATTCGCCTGCTGGATCAGTTACTTACAGAATTACGCCTAGTGCCAATAACTGTTCTGGAGTATTTGAAGATGTGACAGTAACGGTTAACCCATTGCCAGTAGTATTTGCAGGTTTTGATTATGAAATATGTGAGGATGCTGGTTTACTAAATTTAACTGCGTCTATAACGGGTTCTGCTTCGATAGGTACATGGACGGGAGGTAACAACCCAACAGGGTTTAGCAATAATCCTGTGGTAAATGGAGAGGTGATAACATATGCGTTTAACCAAGCAGATATAGACGCTGGCTCAGTGACATTTACTTTGACTACCGATGATCCAGACGCTGGAGGTCCATGTAGCGTTGCTTCTGATCAAATTACAGTTACCATTAATTTACTTCCAGTAGTGTCATTTAATGGTTTGCCAGCAGGCGGAGAGGTTGCTGAAAACGACCCAGCAATTCCATTATTTGGGTCTCCTTCTGGTGGAGTATTTTCTGGTGATGGAATTTCAGGTAACTCTTTTAATCCTGCTGGAGGTACAGTAGGAGTAGATAATTTTGTAACATATACTTATACAGATCCTGCAACTGGCTGTACTAATTCTGATACGCAATCTGTATTCGTAAACGGCAAACCGCCAATTGATCTAGGTAATGATAATGTTCAGATATGTCTTTCAGCAGATCCAGAACTGCTTGTTGCGAATCCATCTGGTGGTGTTTGGACAGGAACTGGAGTAGCTAATATTGGTGGTGCGGTATATGAATTTAGACCTGCAACAGCAGGTGCTGGTACTCACGTACTTACATATACATTTACTGACTCTAACAATGCAACCAATAGTGCAGATTTGACTTATGAAGTGTTCCCAGTGCCTGAAGTAGATTTTGAGCCAGCTAATTTGTGTTTTGATTCACCAATTCAATTTAATGACCTGTCAGTCATAGATCAATCAATTGTGCCATCTGATATCATTGGGTGGAATTGGCAGTTTTTTGATGCTAATGACAATATTATTGGGGCATCTAATCAACAGAACCCATCAATAATCTTTAATACTCCTGGGGATAAACGAGTAGTCCTTGAAGTGATTTCGAGATCTGGTACTTTTGAGTGTTCAGCGAGTGGAGAGCAGATTATCACTATTGGATCAGTGCCAGATACTAGGTTTATATGGCAGAGTGTTTGTAATGGTGACTTTACAGCATTTAGTGATGATACAAAATTAGATATTGGATCTATAGTTAATTATCAGTGGGATTTTGCAGATGGTAATATCATTTCGGGTGCTGGAGGTTCTAGTGCTGTAATTTCACATGGAGATGGCTCTGAAACAATTGGTACCTACATGAAGCCAGAGCATAGGTATAATTCAGTAGGGGATTATGATGTGACACTGACTGTAACAACTGGTGAGGGTTGTATTAAGTCATATACTCAAAACATTGACATTTTACCTCAGACTGAGATTACAGATTTTCCATATATTACGAACTTTGACACCGATGATGCAAATTGGGCTGAAGAAGTTAAATTGGTAAGAGATACGAGTTTAATTAGTGATAATAGCTGGATTTATTCAAATGTTGGAAATGGAGAAATTCAGCCGAAGTATTCTGGTGATGGATTCTGGTGGACAGGGGGTAATAGTGGTGCATATTATAATGATGAACAAAGTTGGGTGAATGGCCCATGCTTTGACTTTTCGGCTATTGAGAAGCCAATGATAAGCATGAAGATTATTTCCAACACTGATCAAGGTTTTGATGGTACAGTACTTCAATATTCAATTGACGGAGGCTTTACGTGGAATAATATTGGTTCACTGGCCGAAGATGGGGGTATTAATTGGTATAACTCCAATGTAATTTCGGCAAAACCCGGTAATCAGCCATTAGGGTTTGGGTGGACAGGTAGAATACTAGAGGAAGAGGAACAATTGAATTGGGTGGAAGTAAAACATAACTTAAATGCATTAAAGGGACAGTCAAATGTTCTTTTGAGAGTGGCTTTTGGTAGTAATTCAGATAATTCTACAGCGCTTGAAGGGTTTGCCTTTGATGATATCTATGTGGGTGAGAAAAATAGACTTGTGCTTGTTGAGCATTTTACTGACTCAGAAAGAAGTATTAGCAGATCTGCAGATGATTATTTGAATACATTGAGCGCACAACAAATAACCAATTTTGGAGAAACTGATTTTACGACTCTTGAATATCATATAAATGAGTCAGGTGGAGATGTCTTTAATGAAGACAATCCAGAAGACCCAAGCTCAAGATCTCTGTATTATGGAATTTCTCAAGCTCCTGGAACAGTGATGGATGGTAATCAATTCAATGGAAATCCATTTGATTTGACTACAAGGGAGATTGATATAAGAGCACTCCAAAATGCACTATTTGATATTAGGATTGATACCATCTCAACCACTGAGGATGTGCTGTCAGTAGCAGTGGATTTTGAAGCTACGGAAGTTCTAAACTCAGTAGTTACATTGCAAATTGCTGTAATTGAAACTGAGATTACTAACAATGGTGAAACATATTATAATGTCCTTAAGAAGCTTCTTCTTGGTAGTGAAGGCATGACAGTTTCTAATTCATGGACAGCAGGTCAAATTGAGTCAATAACTTATGACTGGGAGGTAGATGTGGAGATTTACAATCCTGATAAGCTATCTATTATTGCATTTGTGCAAGATAAGATTACTAGAGAAATATATGGTGCAGCTAAAATTAAAGGACAAGTTCAAGATGAGTCTGCAATAACTAGTGTTAGTCAGGATATAATAGATCAGTCAAAACAAATTGTAATTTATCCTAATCCAGCGGATGGAGAGGTTAATTTCCAGTTACAAGAAATAGCGTTGGATGATTACACCTGGAAAATTGTTGACCAAAGAGGGGTTTCTATTATGGTAGGGGGGCTCGAGTTTAATACTCTGGGCTTACACACTGTAGATGTAAATCAGGTGCCTAATGGAGTATACTATGTGATTATAGAATCTGCAGGCAAACCAGTAATCTATAGAAAGCTTGCCATTATGAATAGGCACTAGTTTGGGTTGATCAAGCAATAAAAAAGGATAGCATTTGCTATCCTTTTTTATTTGGTGTTTGCTGTAGTTTATGAATTCATAACCTCAGAAACTTGATCTGCTAAATAAAGAGCACTTTCCGAAGAATTAGGTTTTTGCCCATAATTTAGAGTTTTGGATATATCAAAGAAGCTAACGCCCTCACCATAAAACTTTTGATCAAGGTTAGCTTTATCATGAACAATAAGTTTTGGATTTAAATGTTTGTATAACAATGTTTCTTCAAAACAGAAGAAATTAAATACTCTGCACCTAGTATATTTTTCAAGAGTTAAACCAAGAAGGTTTTTATCATATTGCTCGGAATCAATTAAAAATATTACCTCTTTTTGCTTTTTCATAACCGCATTATTTAAACTTGATTTTGTTATTACTAAATCTATGCCAATTATGAGATGCAGGTTATTATTGAAATTTAGATGTTTTTGTTTAATAGCTATCCCAAAATGGGATGGCTTAGATTTTTAAGAGACTATTTAAATTTGTTGTCCATCGCAACTCTTAGTTCAGAGAGGGCAGTTTGAGCCAGTGAAGATAGCTCATTTACTTTGCCAGGTATTTGATCGGTACCAGTCTTCTCCTTTGCAGATTCTTCAATTTTTTTTACAAGGCTTTTAGCCTTTTCTAACCCAACAAATGTAATAGAAGGTTTTAATTTATGGGCTAATTTACTTACTTGTTCCCAATCAGATTTGTCTGATGCTTTTTGGAGCTCATTCATGGCTACAGGGGTATTTGTAATGAATGTTTGAACCATGTCATTCATAAAGTTTAGATCACCATCACACACGCTTCTTAAGTAATCAAGGTTTGTAAGTTTTGTTTGCTGAGACAGCTTCTTAATGTTCGACTCGGCACTTTTCTTTTCTACACCAATGTATTTAGTAATTACTTTAAATAGTGCTTCAGGGTGAAAGGGTTTGGAGAGGTAATCGTTCATGCCTACTGCCTTACATTTGTCGATATCACCTTTTATAGCATTGGCCGTAAGTGCAATAATGGGAATTTTACTTTTAGTGTCTTCAAAAGTTTTTCTTATAGTTCTTGTTGCTTCATAGCCATCCATGATGGGCATCTGTACATCCATAAGGATAATATCATATTCACCGCTTTTTAACTTCTCAACACCAATGAAACCATTCTCTGCACCATCAACAATACAATTCCATTTTTTGAGAATATTGATAGCGTATAACCTATTTATGTCATTGTCTTCTATTAGCAGTACTCTTAAGTCTTTCAGAGAGTGTTTAAGTGTTTCGCTAAATTTTTTAGATGATTTAGGATGGACCAAGTCAGTAGTATCTCCTTCTTCATAGGGTATCATAAAAGTAAATACGGTCCCTTGGTTCTCCTGACTTTCAACGTGTATTGTTCCATTTTGAAGCTCAATTAGCTCTTTGACAATAGTTAAACCCAAACCTGTACCCCCATACCGTCTTGTTACACTGGCATCAGCTTGTGTAAAACTATCGAAGATGTGATGAATTTTCTCCGTAGGGATTCCTACACCAGTGTCACTCACCCTAAATTGAATGTACTTTAAACTGTTCTTTTTCTTTAACAAGCTGACATCAATTCTTATTTCACCTACATGGGTGAACTTAACGGCATTGCTTATGAGATTTATTAATACCTGATTAAGTCTAGCAGGGTCACCTAGTAAGACCTTATCGGCTTCAGGCTCAATACTGTAGTTTAATTCAATTCCTTTTTCCTTAGATTGATACAAGAAGGTGTCAAGCACCGCACCCAATTGGTACCGGATATTAAAACCGATTTTCTCAAACTTAAGCTTGCCAGACTCTATTACTGAGAGGTCAAGTATGTCATTGATGATTACTTTTAAGCTCTCAGTTGAATTCTTAATAGCATTTAAATATTGCTTCTTGTCCTTTTCACTATTGGTTTCAGAAAGCAGGTTAACCATTCCTGATATGCCGTTAATAGGTGTTCTTATTTCATGACTCATGTTAGCAAGAAATTGTTCCTTTGCTTTTTGAGCTCTCAATAATTCCTCGGCATCCTTTTTTCGTTGTGTTATATCTCTGCAATCTAGGATAAGTCCTTCAACACCACCTTTATGTTTTAGATTAATGGAATTGAATTCCAGATACCGGAAAGAGTTGTCTTTACACAGAAACCGAAACTCAATACTTTCATCATAAGGTTTTGAGATGCTTTTCTTAAATTCTGACTTAAAAGACTTTAGTGTACTAGGCTTTATGTAATTAAAGAAGTTCTTGCCTATTAAACTATCAGGAGCGTGACCTAAAGTATCTTCAACCGAAGGGTTATGGTAAAGAATGTTACCATTATAGTCAACAATGAAAATTATATCTGAACCATCCTCAACTACAGCTTTGTAAAATAAGCCCTGGTTCACATAATCAAGTAAATTTTCAACAGCCATTAGTCAACTATTTCCTCCATTTCTTTTAAGTAGCGATAGATAGTGGATTTACCGATATCCAGTTTGTCTGCCACTTTCAACACATTATTATCATACTTGTCCAAGTAGTACTTAATTATTTTAAAAGTGTAATCTCTTAAACTCATCTCTTCAAAAAGGAAATTTGATTCCTTAGATATGCTATTGAAAGAAATGTCTTCAGGTAATATTTCCGAACCATTGGCCATTACAGCGGATAACTCAATGATAGATTTCAGTTCCCTGATATTACCAGGGAAAGGATATTTTAAAAGTGTGTTTTGAGCTTCTACACTGAGCTGTAAAACTGGCAAGTCGTTTTCTTTGGCAAATTGCTGTAAAAAGAATTTTGCTAACATAATGATATCCCTGTCTCTTTCACGCAAGGGGGGTAGATGTATGGGTAAGCCCAATAATCTATAATAAAGGTCTTCTCTAAAATTACCGGCTTTAACTTCTTCTGCCAGATCTCGATGCGTTGCGACTATTAATCTAAAATCCAGAGAAATAACTTCGTTGCCACCAATTCTTGTAACCTCTCTTTCTTGAATTGCTCTTAACAATTTGGCTTGTAAACTGAGATCCATTTCGCCAATCTCATCCAAAAACAAGGTTCCTCCATTAGACTCTTCGAACTTTCCAAGTTTCCTGGTGTTAGCTCCAGTAAATGCTCCTTTTTCATAACCGAATAACTCACTTTCAATGAGGTCTTTAGGGATGGCTGCAATATTGACTGCTACCAAAGGTTTCTTCTTTCTCTTAGAATTGTAATGTATGGCCTTGGCTGCCAATTCTTTACCAGTCCCAGTTTCTCCAGTAATGGATACAGTTATATTCGTTTTAACAGCCTTTTCGAGTAAAGAAAACACCTTTTTAAGAGCAGCGCTATTGCCTACTATGCTCGAATCAAACTCGTATTTCTCAGAAATTTCCTGCTTAAGATGATCAATTTCTTTGGTCAAAGAAATGTTCTTACGCGCATTATTGATAGTATTTAAGAGCCTGTCTTTAGTTTCTTCGTCCTTAATAATATAATCGTATGCTCCTGACTTTAACAGTTCTACAGCCGTTCCGATTTTCTCTTGCGCTGAGATGATAATTACCGGTATGTTAGGATCGAAGTCTTTTATACTTCTGAGTACCTTTTCACCCTCCATGTCGGGCAGGGTATAATCTAAAGTTATAATATTCGGTTTTTCGTGAAGCCGATCTAAAAAGCTCTTGGCATTATCAAAGCTGGTTACTTCAAAATCAGGATTAAGGCTTAAAACAT
>NZ_SMLV01000243.1 GCF_009711525.1 Fulvivirga lutimaris | reverse complement strand
CATTATGCCGTCTTTCAAACCCACTTCCGGCACAATTATGCTTTTTGCCTGAGCCCATTCCATTACTGCAATATAAATCTCCGAGGCCGGTATAATTACATCAGCACGATCAGGGTTAAGCTGCAGCTCGTTTATCCTATCTTCAATAGACATTTTTCGAACAAAACCTTGTACATCTTTAAGTTGAATAAGTGTCATTCTTTCACCTTTTTGCTTTAAGGCTAATTCAAACAGTTTGTTGATGTTACCCCCAGTTCCAACTGCTGTAATGGAAGCATTGTATTTGCTACATTGATCAATTGTCCATTTCTTCATGTTATTCCACATTACAGGAGAATCAGTATGCTCGAGACGTCTTACAGAGCCCACTTTAAACGATTTGGAACTTATCTTCTCGCCACCTTTTATTATGGTAAGCTCAGTACTACCACCACCAACATCAATATGGAGGTAATTCTTCTTTTTATCGAGAAAGGTATTGATAGCATTGTTTATCAAAAGTGCTTCAGTGGCACCGTCTATTACTTTAATTTTTAGCTTTATTTCCTCTTCAACTTCTTTTACTATCTCATTCCCGTTCTTAGCTTCTCTCATTGCTGAGGTGGCACATGCCATATAATCGTCCACTTCATAAAGGTCTATAAGGATTTTGAAAGCCTTCATGAGCTTTTTGAATTTTACTTTCTTTTGAGTGCTTATTGTGCCGGTATTAAAAACGTCTTGACCAAGGCGCAATGGAAACCGTACATATTCTATTTTTTTGAAATTCAACTCACCCTTTGTTCTAATTGTAGTTGTAACCTGAAGTCTTATTGCGTTGGATCCTATGTCAATGGCAGCGAGTTTCAAATGGTCTTTGTTATGATGTAAATCGAATTCGTTTCAGTTGAATAAATATGATGATTATTAATGCAATGTGAAAGCGAACATTGTTTTTAATGATGAATCTTTACTATTTAATAATTGATAATGTAGAACTTTACCAAAAGGAAATAAGTTGATCTCATTGTTCTTGTAATTAACAACCTCAAGATTTTAGTATTATGGCTGATGTAAAAGAAGTTTTAAAGGAAAGAATTTTAGTGCTGGATGGTGCCATGGGGACCATGATACAGCGTCATACTTTAGAAGAAGAGGATTTTAGAGGAGATAAATTCAAGAACCATGAACATCCCTTAAAAGGAAATAACGATCTTTTATCTATTACCAGACCAGACATTATCAAAGACATCCATGCGAAATATTACACAGCTGGTGCCGATATAGCTGAGACCAATACCTTTTCAGGAACTACCATAGCACAGGCAGATTATCACCTTGAGGATTATGTGTATGAATTGAACTATCAGTCAGCCAAAATAGCGAAAGAAGTAGCTGATGAATTTACAGCAAAGGAGCCTCACAAGCCACGTTTTGTTGCAGGTTCGATAGGTCCAACTAACAGAACAGCCAGTCTTTCTCCTGATGTTAATAATCCCGGCTACCGAGCCATAACCTTTGAAGAGTTGGCCACTGCCTATAAGCAACAAGCTAAAGGTTTATTAGATGGAGGAGCGGATTTATTTTTGGTGGAGACTGTCTTCGATACGCTCAATGCCAAAGCGGCCTTGTTTGCCATCTCAGAATTGCTTGAGGAAGAAAACAAAGATATTCCTGTGATGGTTTCAGGAACCATCACTGATGCCAGTGGCAGAACATTGTCCGGACAAACTACCCATGCTTTTCTAATCTCATTGGAACACGCACCACTTTTAAGCATCGGCCTTAATTGTGCATTAGGGGCAAAAGAATTGCGTCCTTACCTGCAAATATTAGGGAAAGAGTCACCATTTTTGGTGAGTGCGCACCCAAATGCAGGTCTGCCTAACGAATTTGGAGAGTATGATGAGTCCCCAGAATTGATGGCTTCTCAAATAAAGGAATTCTTGGATGAAGGCCTGATCAATATTATTGGTGGCTGTTGCGGCACTACACCGGATCATATCAAGGCAATCGCTGATCTGGCTGCTCAGTATGAGCCAAGAAAGATTCTTGTAGAGGCTTAGATTTTGTCAAAACCTTGCTCATTATCGAGGTAGGATCCATTTTATTAGCACCTTAGAATTTTATTGATTAAACATTGAATTAACCTGAATCTATGAAACTTCGCAGGGTTTGGAGGTGTTAACCTATTTGAGATTTTAAATCAAAATTTAAATTCAAAAGAATCATACATGGATAAAATAGCATACATCACGGGAGGAAGTAAAGGAATAGGGTTTGGTATTGCAGAATCAATATTGCGTGAAGGCGGCAAAGTTGCCATTACGTCAAGAAGTCTGGCTGCTGCTGAAAAGGCGGCTAATGAGTTGATAGCCAAAACTAAAAATGAGAATGTACTTCCATTGGAGGCAGATGTAAGAAGCCTTTCTTCTCAGGAAGCTGCCATTAAGGCAATAATTCAAAAATTTGGAAGAATAGATGTGTCTGTTGCCAATGCTGGAATTGGGCATTTTGGATCCATTGAAGACCTTACTGAGGAGCAGTGGAAGGACACTATTGATACCAACCTGACCGGAGTATTTAATACAATCAAAGCTTCATTGAATGGCCTTAAAGAGACAAAAGGTTACTTTATTACCATAGGAAGTTTAGCTGGTACCAATTTCTTTGCCGGGGGATCTGCATATAACGCCAGTAAATTTGGTGTAACAGGCTTTACCCAAGCTGCTATGTTGGACATCAGAAAGTATGGGATTAGAGCCACTACTATAATGCCTGGTTCTGTAGCCACTCATTTCAATGATCATACTCCTTCAGATGCCGATGCCTGGAAAATTCAAATCGAGGATATTGGAGAAATAGTGACGGGCTTGTTGAAGCTGAATGCCCGTACTTTACCTAGTAAGATAGAGGTAAGACCAACCATGCCTCCTTCTGCCAGATAATCATACATATTAATTCTTGTTGCTAATATTGCATTTGAGAATTGGGAACGAATCTGGATATCCCAAATGCTCATCTAAATGGCTCAGCAGGTCTCGGTATATGATCACCTTGTTAAGGTGACGATTCACACCATAATTCATTGATTATTAGGGGTAAAATTTTGATCTTTCTTACAGATTCAATCTGGTTTAAGTAGTTTGTAATACCAAATCTTATTAATATGCCTAAAACTCATGTTGAAAAAAGGGTGATGATAAATGCCCCTACAGAAAAGGTCTTCTCGGTAGTCAGAGATTTTGAACAATGGAGGCCATGGTCACCATGGATGGTGATGGAGCCTGAAGTGGTTGTTGACATTTCCGAGGACAATAAGTTTTATGAATGGACAGGCAATCGTATTGGTTCTGGTAACATGAAAGTCACCAATCAAAAGGAAAATAACTGGGTTGAAATTGATCTGAATTTCATTACTCCATGGAAGTCTTATGCTGCAGTAAGATTTGAATTGAGTGATAAAGGAGGTAAGACAGAGGTTTCATGGATTATGGATTCAAGTCTCCCATTCTTCATGTTCTTTATGAAGAAAATGATGGAAGGATTTATAGGTATGGACTTCGACCGCGGTCTTAAAATGCTAAAAGAGTATGTAGAGGATGGCGAGATAAAGTCTAAGCTTGAATTTAAGGGGAGAGATGGTTTCAAGGGAACAAAGTTCATAGGAATTAAAACCAAAACAGATATGAGTAAGATTGGCGAGCATATGACTTTAGACTTTGATAAACTCAATCAATTTATTAAAGATAATGGCAGCTTGGCCAATGGAGTGGTATTTAGTCAATATCATAAATGGGATGTGGTGAAACAGCGCGTAGAATATACCTCGGGAGTAGGGGTGAAGGATGTTCCAGAGAACCTGCCTACTGGTTTTGTAGTGGGAGAAATTCCCGATACATCTGTTTATACGCTTAGGCATGTTGGTGCTTATGAGCACTTAGGCAATGCCTGGAGTACATTAAACTCCATGCAAAGAAATAAAGAGTTTAAATACAACAAGAAGATTCACCCTTTTGAAGTATATGTTAGTGATCCAAGACAAACAGCACCCAGAGACCTGATAACTGATGTAAATTTCGCAATAAGATAAAACAATAGGCTCATTGAATTTGGTGAGCCTATTGTTTTCTTTATTTAACATACATTTGGTGAATAAATATATTTAACATACATTTAGTAAATAAATAATTTTATGAAGGGAAATACAATAGGGGAGTTTGAAGAATTGGTGTTGTTAACCATTGCATCGTTAACAAATGATGCATACAGTGTGGCAATATGCGATCACCTTAGTGAATATGCCGATCGAAAAGTGAAGTTGGGTGTTGTTCATTCCTCCCTAAATCGGCTTGAAGAAAAAGGGCTGATCAAATCATCTTTAGGTGAACCGACTCAGGAACGAGGAGGTAGAAGAAAAAGGTTTTATGAGCTTACGCATGCCGGTATAGCAGCTGTAAGAAACGCCAAGGAAATCCGTGACAGAATTTGGAGCCTTATCCCATCATTTGTCTTAAAAGGCTAGCTATGGGAAAGAACCAATTTACCCCACCAAAATTAGCCACAAAATTTATTAGCTGGTATTGCAAGCCTGAGCTGCTTGAAGATCTTCTGGGAGATCTTGAAGAAATGTATTTGCGCAATGTCAAGGCGAAAGGTCATCGTCATGCTAACTGGATTTATATACTCGATGCTTTCAAATTTCTTAGATGGTATACACTTAAACTCAAAATAACTCGTATGGTCTCATTTAGCATTATTTACAATTATTTTATCACCTCATTAAGGGTGATGAAAAGCAATCTGACATTTACTTTTATCAATAGCATTGGTCTCGCTATTAGTCTTTCGGTAGGACTACTCGTCATAGCCTACATTATCAACTTACAGTCATTTGATAAATTCCACTCGCATTATGATGAAATTTACCGACTTCAAAATACCTACATAGATAAGCGTGACGGTGCTCAGGAGTTGTATGCATCTACTTCTATTAAACTTTTTAGTTTACTAGAAGATGAGGTTACAGGTGTTGACAAAAAGACTATTATTAGAAAAGGAAGGATTGGTGATTTTTCTACTGAAAAGAAAACCATACCCTTAAGAGGGCATTATGCTGACAAAGGTTTCTTTGATGTATTTACATTTCCATTGATTGCCGGAGATCCTAAAACGGCCTTAGATGGCATAAATAAGGTGGTACTCACCGAAGAAAGTGCCATCAAATTGTTTGGAGATACTCAGGCGCTAGGTAAGGAGGTAGTTTACAATAAAGAGAATGTATTGACAGTATCAGGAATTGTTAAAGATGTGCCTGACAATTCTCATTTTTACTTTGATCAATTGATATCTTTTGCAACCATTGATAATGCCATGAAAACCAATACAAATTGGAATAAATGGGATTATATGTGGTTAAATTTCATTTACATCATTCCAGAAGAAGGTGTATCTGAAAATGATATAAAGGTGCAGCTTGATGTTATTAGTAAAAGAGAAAGTGCAGACTCAGAAAGTTCAGATATCGCTGTTTCATTATTGCCACTTGCTAAGATTATTCCAGGAGAGAATTATTCTAATCAGCTGGGCAGGAATGTGGACATGATGACAATTTATATGCTTAGTGTGTTGGCATTAATTGTTATTGTGTCAGCCACTTTTAACTATTCTAATTTATCCATTGCAAGATCAATGAGTCGGTTGAAGGAAGTAGGGGTTCGTAAAACAATGGGGGCTTCCAGAAATCAGATATTCAATCAGTTTATAATGGAAAGTGTGCTGATAGCACTTATTTCATTATGCTTTGCTATAGGGCTTTTCTTCTTTTTGAGACCATATTTTATTGGATTGGTGTCAAATGGTTATGAGCTAACACTGGCCCTTGATGCTAGTATTACTTTTTTTATCGGTCTGGCATTTATTACTGGTTTATTAGGTGGCTTACTACCAGCCGTTTACTTCAGTAAGTACAGCCCTCAGGGTCTTCTTAAGACAGAAGGTGGAGTGCAAAAAGGAAGGATGAAGAAGTTTTTGATCGGTGTTCAATATGTTTTTGCCTTTTCTTTCGTCCTTATGGTCAGTATCCTTTATCATCAGTATGACTTCTCATTGAATTATAATCTTGGCTACTCAACCAAAAATATTCTTAATATTCCCTTAAGAGCCACCACATCATCAAATTTTGAAACTGAAATTAGACGTCTGGCGCAGGTTAAAAATACCAGTAAATCTTTAATGATCACCAGTATAGGAGATACATACGGTTCAAGCTTAAAATACCCACCTGGGCTCAAGAGTGATAGTATTAATGTGCATTTTAATGCAGTAGATGATGAATATATTAATGTTCATAAGCATACGCTGATTGCAGGAGCTAATTTTGAAGAATTGCCTGAAACTTCGGAAACTCAGTTGGCCATCATCAATGAAAATTTGTCTACAACTTTAGGAATTACCAACCCTCAAAAGGCCATTGGTGAAGAGGTAATTATAGATGGTGTAAGCACGACTGTGGTAGGTGTTGCAACGGACTTTCATTATAAGACATTATTCTCAAGTTCGGGACCATTTGCATTAATTTACCAACCGGGAGCACCCTATGAGTACCTCAATGTAGAGCTGAATGAAAATGTAGATAAGGTAGCTTTACTCTCGGAAATGGATGCTGTATGGAAGAAGTTTGATCAGGAGCATCAATTTGAGGCATATTTTTATGATGATCAGATCAAGGGTGCTTATAAAGAACTTGATGTTTATTTAAAGATTATTGGATACCTCTCCTTTATAGCCATCAGTATTTCCATAATGGGTTTGCTTGGTATGGTTATTTACACAACAGAATCAAAATCTAAAGAAATGGGGATAAGAAAGGTTTTGGGTGCGTCAACTGGTCAGCTTATCCAGTCAATAGGAAAGAGCTATGTATTGCTCATGATTTTGAGCTATCTGGTAGCAGGCACACTTACATATTATTTAGTAAGTGAATTGCTATTTAGTGAATTGGCCATTAGGGCAAAACTAACACCCACAGTATGGATGGGAGGAGCATTGGTCATTATCCTTATTTCAGTGATTTCAATAATCATTCAGGCTTACAGGGTTGCCGCTAAGAACCCCGCTGTGACTTTGAAATATGATTGAGTGGTTAAAGCATGAAAGTAAAGCAAATAGAAAAGCCCGCCTAGCGGGCTTTTCTATTTGCTTAGTAACAATCTTAATCTCTTAGTTTTGGGTTGAAGATATGGAGTAATATTTCTTCACGAAAATAAACGTCCCAAATGGAATAATTGAGGACAATAGCGCCCAGACAGTTTTAGAAGCTTTCCATTCAAATTTGTATTTCATGAATACAGTACCAATTATGAAAGCGATGAATAAAATTCCATGAAGCATTCCTACAATCTTGTTAGGCATTCCTATTTCTAAGCCATACTTGATCGGCATGGTAATGAATAGAATAAGCAGAAAGGATATACCTTCTGCGTGTGCCAGCAGTTTAAATCTTCTATGTAAAATACTCATTTACTAATGGTGCTTTTTCTTCCTACAAAGATCAGAAATGTGTGTGATGATTTCGAATTAGACAGCTATCTTTTCCTTTCCAATCAGGATTTTTCATCAAATTGATCTAGTGATATACTCATCAATCAGCTCCTCCATTATGTCTAATGGCACGGCACCTTTTTTAAGCACTACGTTATCAAATTCTTCTAGATTAAACTTATCTCCCAACCCAGAATTTCCAAGATCTTTTCTTTTTGGCGGGAGTAAGTGTCATAATAAAAAGGCTTTAATTTTTACAGCAGGGGACAGGTCAATTA
>NZ_SMLV01000322.1 GCF_009711525.1 Fulvivirga lutimaris | reverse complement strand
TACTAGGTAGTGATGAGCTTGGAGTTAAAGTGAGCACTAAAATTAATAGTGCCCATAAAATTGTGCCTATGAAATATTTATTCAACCTCAACCTGTAGTTACAGACTTGTAGTCATCAGCACTAAGCAGACCATCTAGTTCTGAGGCGTCACTCATTTTAATTTTAATCATCCAGCCTTTTTCGTAAGGATCTTCATTTACGGTTTCAGGAGTTGCTTCCAAATCTGAATTAACTTCTTCAATTGTTCCGCTTAATGGCATGAAAAGGTCTGAAACTGTTTTTACTGCTTCTACAGTTCCAAAAACATCACCCGAACTAAGTTCTTCGCCTTCGGTTTCTATTTCAACATATACTATATCGCCAAGTTCTCCTTGTGCAAAATCGGTAATGCCAACGAAAGCATATTCTCCTTCAATTCGAATCCATTCGTGGTCGCTAGTGTATTTAAGTGATGCAGGTATATTCATGTTAATATTTTTTTAGCTCCAAAAATACATTCTTTTTCTAATTGCCGAAACAATTATTGCGCTAAACTAAATCGGACTTGGAAACCTAACCTGGTAGTAGCTCTTGGGAAAGAGGTAGAGATTTTAGGGTCAGTAATATTACGCTCAAAGTAGAACTGTAAGTTAAGCTTCTCATTTAATACGTAGCTTATGTTGGGTCTTATCTGAATGTTTAAATTACCTTCTGTAAGTGTGCTAAGTTCTTCAATTCTTCTTTGTACTGTTTTCGTATCCCTTATTGTAAAATTAAACCTGAAAGTGAGGTCATTTTTTAATGTCACCACACGACCCTGTGACTTCCAAGGCAATTTCATACCAGCCTTTGTAAAGCCCATTTCAAATACTATGTCATTACTTTTTTGTTCTGTGACTTGGGCATTTGTAATATTTAGGGCCACGTCACGCTTGGTTCTATATTCAACTTTTGCAGAAAGACGCTTCTTAGTTCTCACATTAATTCCAATTAAAGGCCCGAATTGCTCTGACACCATGACCTGGCTAATGATATAAACTGGAACAAGCTCACCGTCTATGACACTAGCAAAGTTATCCTTATTATAATTTTCTATATTATTTTCAAGCCCTATTCCACTGTTGTATTCAAGAGAATTGGAGTAGTTCACTACGCTAAAGTTAGATTGGTATGAATGGTTTAGCGTTACACTTTGGAAGATTTCTTGAATTGCCGGAATCTTACTTAAACCAGTATAATCTATACGCCAGTTAGGAATTGGATTCTTGGGAAATGGACTTAAACTAACATCACCTGCACTTTTGCCAGAATAGGCTGCAATAAAGGCTGGAATTAGTACGTCTTGAGAATTCATTCCATAATAAGTACTATCTAATCCCCTATTAAATCGGTTGGATATTGTTGACCTGTTTCTTTCAAATTCTTCAAATACGGTTGAATTGTTTTGATCGTCATCCTTTTTGAAGGCCGTTTTGATGGTCATAAAAGAAACTGAATAACTACCTGATCTACTAGGGCTTAACGAGACATAACTGTCAATATCGCCAATTTCATCATCGTCAAGATTATATCTGAAAATTTCCTCGTATGACGCACTCTTCAGTTTCTTAGCATTGAGTTGAATATTTAAGTCTGGTGTTAAACTAACATCTGCCTTAAGCGTGTAGTCCTCAGTTTTGGATTGAGTAAATGGAGCGGTTAGGTTAATGTTTTTTGTAAAAGAGCCTTCATTATTTTGGTAACCTTTTATTAGCTGATCTTTGATTTTAGGGTTTTGGGAACCCAGCAAGAACGGTATGCCAGGCTGTGAGAAGCTGCTGTCTAACCCAAATAAGTAAGCCCTTTTATTAAACCCTGGAAGAATTGTTCCTTCACGTAATGAGTAAGTACCATTAACGGATCTTAGTGACATCAACAGTCTTAAAAGGCTATTAACCCCTTTGTTGCCCTTTGGTGGGGGGGCTTGTTTTTGTCCAGCCGCAGGTTTTAAAGTGCTTCTTCTTGAGCTGGAGGTTGGAGAATTGATATTTTTAAGAAAGGTAACTTTGTTATACAACTTGACCAGATCTAGTTTACCTGTAACAGAATTATCACGACTATTTTGAATTGTATTTCCAAAATCTAGTTCTCTTCTCTGAACTGTATCTGCATAAAATGGTCCTGCTCTCCATGAGTATGACGCCTGATATCTGTATTCAGCACTAATCCAATCTGTTAAAGGAATTTTGTCTAAAGGTAATTTGTAATTTGCACTGACCTGTTGATCAAAGTTTTTAAGTCGGCCAAAACTTTCGAGGCTAGTTTTAATAGAATCGTTATACTCCTTTTGTGTAACAAAATCACCGTCATCATTGAAACCGCCATTAGGTGAGGTATTGGGTTCGTCAATTATAGCATTGGCCCTCGCACTGTAATCAAAAGTAAGACTCTTAGTCAAATTCCATTTCAAGTTGTACGTCCTGTCAAGAGTAAAATACTTTTGGAAATTTTCATTATCCTGAACACCGCTACTGTTTCTGTAAACTGTTTGTATCAGTTCTCTCCTTAGATCAGCTCGGAAACCAATGCTGGTTGGAACCAGGTTGAAGTTGAAATCCTTAAAGAGTTTTAAATATTTTTTATCAAGGAAACCAATGTTTTTGAACGGCTCTATTGGTTCTACCGTCGGACTATAGTTATAGGCCACACTAGCATCATAATTTCTTTTGGAGTACCTCTGCAGATTAAAGTTTGTCCGTATTACCTCACTATACCCATAAGTAAGTGCCAAGTTTTCAACGTCCCAGATATGTTTTTTAGCTTCAGGATTAACCTTGACCTTTCTAACATTGGTGAAATTTATACTTCGCCTGGTAGTTTCGTCAATGACGGTTTTTCGATACTCTTCCCTTTCACCTTCATCTTGGTAGGAGAGCAGTGCGGCTTCTAATTTAAGGTCAGGGTTGGCTGGGTCAAACCTCGGAGTAATAGTAGTATTCTCATAACTGACATACATTGGGACTTTTAGTCCCAGTTTTTCAGGTATCAGCTTATCCACATTAACATTTGCCGAGATGTCATAGGAATTGGTTTCTTCTCGTGTTCTTTCAGCAATTCTTGATTGAATACCTCCAAATCCAAATGAGGTATGACGAGCCGTAGAAGTAACATTGGCAAAATCAGCCAGTTTAATATTTAAAGTGGCATTCGCAGCCCAGCCCTTGGTTCGATCAAAGTCTGATACCCTTAGCTCATTTGCCCAAATACAAACGGAATGTGACCTGCCATCAGGTGTAGCAGGATTTCTAACGCCAATAGTTAACCATTTAGCTGAGCTTAAGTCAGGGTTCCCTCGCATTCTTATCTGATTATTACCAATCTTTCGTGGGCCTTCTAATGGATAGACAGCTCTTTTAGAAATATTGAGCCTGTCTCTTTCTGCTTTTAAAGCATAAAGCTGGTCAATATCCATGTCAATTTCATTCGCTTCAGGCCATATTTCTTGAGGGTCAAAAGTACCCTTTGGAGAAATTTTAAGAGGCACTTCAATTTCATAGTAATTGGAGTCAACATCATCACCGAGCCTTAAAAATGCTGTTAGTTCATCATCATTAGACTCACTATCTGCATGCAAGAACATTTGAATTCTTCCATAATTAATCAGATCGAGCTGCACTTGCTTAATTACAGCTCTCGCATCTCCATCCTCAAGGTCTTGAGCACAAACCTGAAGAGATTGCTCATTAAGTCTAATATTGACTGTCGTTGTGTTATCCTGATCTCTGTCAAATCCCGGAGGTAAAACATACGGTGATTGTGTTTCAGTACCAGCTCCGTTTTCCTCAATGTTTACAACAGAAACAGTGAAATTATCAATATCATCTGTGTCAGTGTCTTTTGATAAATTGGCCTCTTCCAGTGTGTTAAGATATCTTCTCCACCTACTGGCCACAAATCTGAAATTCACCATTCTCAACACTACAGGCTCAGAGAAATTGGTAAGATAAGTTCTTAAATATCGGATGGATTTAAAACCACTAATATTACCAAAGCTTTGGTCGAATTGACGAATAGGTATTCTGTATAGATACCAGGTAACGTCCTCGCCAGAATCATCTGATGTTATTTGATCTACAATATATTCGTTAGGCTCTACACCACCACCTGCTGCAGGACGGATAGGTACTCGGTATTCATAATACTCTTCTAGTTCACTTAAAGTATTATCAGCATTGAGGTCTTCATTATCGGCAATTGTCGTTGATGAAGCGGTGCTAGTGCCTGTTACGATAGGAGAGTTGTTTTCCATACCATTGAAGTTTTTATATCGCTCCAGCACCGTTGCATCTCGTGCATCTAAGTCGTCTCCAAGAAAATAAGAGAAGTTATCAGCAGACGGATCTTGCTCAACCACAATTCGTGCACTACCACTTACTGAATTAACAAAGTCACTAAAAACGTCCAATTCTTGATTGTTGGTAGCCCCGTCTAAACCAACATCCTGATTAGGCCTTGATGAACTGTTATTATCAAATGCATTGGTAAGAAAAGGCTGCGTGGTAACATAACCCCAATAATCTGTCAGTTCAGCGGCTGATAGTATTTGACCATCGGGAGCCAGGCCGCTTTCAAAAGCGTGCTTACCATCCGGAATAACATCTTCAGAAATACTACCCAAATTAAAGAATAGGTCACCACCTGTTGTATTTGATCTTGGATTATCACGACCGTCATCAACTACACCTCTTGCAGTTTGAATAAAAGGATCCATCAACCAGAACTCAATGTACTCCACATTAGCTCTATCAAAATCTACCTCTGAGCGGATGGCATTGGTTATGCCTCCCCAGTTTCTTCTAGGATCATTGGCCAAATTTCCATTGGCATCCAGATTTGAATTATAGTTATACATTCCTCGCTCATTGGGGTAGAAAGCAAGGTCAAGTACCTGCTGGAAATTAATAATATTTTGATCTCTGTTAGCAAAAATCTCTTGCTGTTGCACTTGTCGTACATAGTGATTTTCCAACTCTTCATCAGATATGCCATCTGGCTTTCTATTACCGTCTCTATAAAAAAGATTGTCAATTTGATACCAAGCTAGCTTAGCTCGGAAGTCATTTTCTTTTCTGTCTCCACTTCCAACAAACCTCTTATCACTTGTCTGAGGGTAAGCCGCGAGCTTCCAGGCTAATGGGTTACTCAGTGAAAACGGAGTTGCTGAATTTTCGAAATCATCAATATATGAAGTCCCTTCACCGTCAACTATGTTTGATGTACCTGGGATTAATTGAGCAAATTCGGCATTAAAAGTAATTGCAGAAGGCTCCTTAGTTGAGATTAGTGGGAGCTTATCAAGCATCTTGGTTAGAAAACGGGACTCTTTTCTAAAATTAATATCAAATCCGTATTTAGTATTTCTTATAGGTTCATTACCTACACTGTTTCTGGATATAAGAGGACGTTCATTTAAGTGCAGAAGAGTAGCACCTAGATTAATGTCATCATTTACTTTATAGTCTAATCTGGTTCCCAATAGTGTTCTTGATTGGAAATTAAATAGATCAGCTTTTTCATACGAAATAGAAATTGTCTTTCCGGAGAGTAAAACGCCTTCATTGATGATACTTACTTTACCAAAAGTATAATCTACCTGATAGTCAACACCCTCAATTAATGGAGAACCACCTGCGAACACACGTACTGAACCCTCTGCTATATTAAATCCAGGGATTATGATTTCGTTGGATGAACCGGACTGTAGTGAACCCGAAATGACATACTTGTTTTTTTGGGAAACTAGCTCAGCATCATTTTTAGTCCGATTATAGAGCTCTTCAAAAACAAATTTCTCTTTCAGCGCGGACTCATTAGGAAGAAAAGCAGTGTCTAGTGCAGTGTTAAATGGCTGTAAATATGGAAATATAATCAGTCCGTTTTCCGGCTGAATGGTTACACCTTCTACAAAGTCAAAGTTTCCGTTTGGCTGTGGATCATTGTTTTGATTTAACCTGTCAAGGCCCAATAGCTCAATCAGGGGACTGTTACTAGCTTTTGAGCCTGCTTGTAATTGTGGATTATCTACTCCTGTTAGATCATCTCTGTAAATAATTCTAAGCTCGAACCCATCTGACTCAACATTAGTGGCATTTAGAGCATATACGTTCTTCATCATCAATTCCCATGTCAGAATCCTATTGCCTCCAGTATCATCAATATTGATTTTTCTGGGGCGAAGCAATTTCATAAAAATCACATCATCTTCAGAGACGGAAGTATAATCCTCTGAAAGTTCACCGACTTTATAGTTTTTACCTTGGTAAGTATATTCGAACGATACTGCCAAAGCCTCATCATTTTGAAGCTTTCGGAATAATGAGATATACCCCATTTTTTTATTAATGGTGAACTCATTTGGATCTAGCTTACGCGCAGTGGTTATTTTCTCAAAATCTGTTCCATTGACAAAAGATTCCTTAGGAATTGGTTGGTTACTCATGACGCCTAAACTTTCCAATTTTGCATTGATTTCATCTGCATCTCGAGTGGATAAGCCTAATACCCGAGAGTATAAATTATTAGCACTATTGCTTGCAGGTCCGTTTGGATTAGTAGATTCTACATTAAACAGATTACTATAAATATTTTCGTCTTTTGCTTCTCCCAAATCCATGAAACCAACCACATTTCTGGTAGTTCGGGTATCGTTATTTCTATTCACCACATACACTTCCACACGCGTAATATTTACCCCCGAATTGATGTTTGGAATGGTTGAAAGCCACTTTTCGTAGTTTTCTCTAAAGAAGTGAGATAAAAAGAAGTGCCGGTTTTCATCATAATTTGAAGCTTGTAACTCAAATTTTCGCCCTTGAGCGCCACCACCACCATCAATAGTCAGTGTCTCAGTTTTACCACGTTGAGTTGAAGCTACTGACGTTACATATAAGTCTCCGAATTGCAGTTGAGCCTTTACGCCAAAGAGGTTCTGTGCACCGGATATTAAGCTGTTGTTTAAGGGTAAGCTGACATTACCTATCTCCAGCTTCTGAAGCATATCCTCTTCATAACCGGTATACTCAACTTTCAGATTGTTCTCAAAGTCAAATGAGTTGTTGTTATCAAAATTAGCTGTAACCTGAAGTTTTTCTCCAATCTTACCAACCACATTCATGCTTATCTGCTGGTCAAACTCAAAACCTCCATTTCTTTGTTGCCGGATGGGTATACTTGGATTATTGACGCGTTGCCACCTTCCTCCAAAGTCAAGCGTCACAAAACCTCTGGGTATAATTTCAACATAAGTACCCCCGAAAATCCTGTCAAAAATTGGACTTACATATATAGGGGGAATTAGATTTCTTCCACTGACTGCACTTTCACCATCAAGTCCTGAAGATCTATTTTTCCAATAGTCTTTAAGCTGTTGACGTTCCTGGTATTGTTTAAACTCTTCAAAGGTCATTGAAGATGTAGGCCGATAGTTGAGATCACCAATCTTCTCATAAATGGTGTAGTTCATCCCCGTATCAATTTCAACATCAAGTTGAAGTGATGCAGGATCTTCTAAAAGTAGGGGAGATGGACTCGTTTGACTACTAAAAGGATCTCCAAATCTGTCTTTAGGTTTGAAGGTTGGCTGTCTTGATGGTTTGTAAGGTTCGTTTTGAGTGCTGTCCTTTTTTACCGAATCAGAGGCTACAGGTTTTTGCCCCTGAAAAAATGACTTTTTCTTATTTTCGGAATTAGCAGATTCAGCCATGCCGAAGCATAGACCAAATGCGCAAACTACGGCATAAAATGACTTGTCAATTTTCCAAAAAACCAAAACTTAAAAATCTCAGGCGTTTTTCAATGTGAGCTTAATTAATTCCTCCAAAGTAATCGTATTTCCCGAATTTTTAAGGATGCCATCGATACTTTTTTCGGCAGCGCTTTTGTTTATTCCAAGCGTTGTTAACGCTGATAACGCTTCGCTACGCAATGTATTGTGTGAGCTTGAGCTAATCTTATCAGCTTCAGTATAGAGCCCTTCTTTACGAATCTTGTCTTTTAACTCAAGTATAATTCTTTGTGCTGTTTTAGCGCCAACGCCTTTAACGCCTTGTATGGTTTTTACATCCTCCGATGCTATGGCTTGCTTCAACTCTTCTGCTGAAAGAGATGATTGAATCATTAAGGCTGTACTTGGCCCTACTCCTGAAATTGAGAGTAGGTTTAAGAACATTTTCTTCTCTGATTCATGGCTAAAACCAAAAAGAGTGTGTCCATCATCCTTAATATGTAAATAAGTATGAATTAGTGTGTTCTCCTGATCTTTGATTGAAGAAAATGTGCTTAGCGAAATATTGACATGATAACCTACACCATTAACATCAATTATGACATGGGTAGGCTCTTTAATAACAAGCTTACCTTTTAGATATGAAATCATTTATTAGACTTTTTATTATAATATTGAGAGTCAACTACAGTTATAGCTGCCATATTAACAATTTCTCGCACTGAACTACCAAGCTGTAAAACATGAACAGGCTTTTTCATCCCTAAAAGGATTGGTCCTATTGTCTCGGCTCCACCTATTTCCATAAGCAGTTTGTAGGCTATATTACCTGCAGCGAGATTAGGGAAGATTAAGGTGTTAGCACCTTTTTCAGCCAGGTCACTGAAAGGATAATTTTCTTTCTGTATTGAAGTGTCAAGGGCTACATTGGCCTGAATATCACCTTCAATATTTAATTCAGGGAATTTCTGTTTAGCCAGTTTTACTGCAGTTTGAATTTTTGTTGGCAATGCACCTTTACTCGATCCAAAATTAGAATAGGATAAAACGGCTATTCTAGGCTCGAAATCAAAGAATTTAACCCCTCTGGCAGTCATGCCAATAATATCAACAAGTTCTTCAGGCGTAGGGTCAACGTTAACTGTAGTGTCAGCAAAGAAAAAGGTGCCTTTTTTGGTAATCATGATATACATACCGGCAACTCTTTTAACTTCAGGCTCCATACCAATCACTTGCAAAGCTGGAAGTATTGTCTTAGGATAATCTTTGGTAAGCCCTGAAAGCAGTCCGTCTGCCATATCATGCTCCACAAGCATAGAGCCAAAAGTGTTGCGCTCCCTCATTAGCTTGTTCGCATCATATAAGGTAACACCTTTTCTTTTGCGTTTATCATAATAGAATTGCGCAAACTTCTCTACCAAGTCATCCTCTTCGTATGTATCGTAAATCTGACAGTCAACAAGGTCAAGGTTATTTTCCTTAATTAATTTGTCAATAATGCTACGCTTCCCAAGAAGGATTGGAAATCCAATACCTTCATCAGCCACAATTTGTGCTGCTTTTAATATTCTTAAATCATGAGCCTCAGCAAAAACAACTCTCTTAGGATTTTTCTTAGCTCTGCTAATTACTCTAGAGATTAGCTTTTGGTCAATGCCTATTCTTTTCTGTAGGTCTAATTTATATTCTTCCCAGTTTGTTATTTTAATTTTTGCAACACCTGAGTCCATTGCTGCTTTTGCAACAGCAGGAGAAATGGTAGTAATCAATCTTGGATCCAATGGCTTGGGTATTAAGTACTCTGGTCCAAACTGGATTTTATCATCTCCATAGGCCTTGTTAACTAAATCAGGCACAACTTCTTTGGCAAGAGCAGCAAGCGCATGAACTGCTGCTAGCTTCATTTCTTCATTAATCATTGTTGATCTAACATCCAGCGCACCTCTGAATATATAAGGGAAGCCCAATACATTGTTCACCTGATTAGGATGATCAGAACGACCAGTGGCTAAAATGATATCCGAACGAACCTCTTTTGCCAGATCATAAGCAATTTCAGGGTTAGGATTGGCCAAAGCAAAAACAATAGGACTATCCGCCATTGATTTGATATTCTCTGGAGTTAAAATGTCCGCTACGGAAAGGCCAAGAAAGAAATCAGCTCCTTTTATGGCTTCTTCTAAAGTATCTATGTCCTTATTGGTTATAAATTCAGCTTTAGATTCATCAATGTTATCTCTCTTAGTATTGATTACTCCCTTGCTATCGCACATTATTATATTATCCTTTGTAGCTCCTAAGGATAGATATATTTTAGTGCAGGCAATGGCAGCTGCTCCGGCACCATTGACAACAATGGAAATATCTTCAATTTTTTTGTTCACTAACTCCAACGCATTGATAAGTGCAGCAGCTGAAATAATAGCTGTTCCATGCTGATCATCATGCATGATTGGAATGTTCATTTGCTCTTTAAGTGCCTTTTCGATTTTAAAGCTTTCTGGAGCCTTAATATCCTCAAGGTTTATACCTCCAAAGGTGGGTTCTAGTGACTTTACAATCTGTATGAACTTGTCAGGGTCTTCTTCATCAATCTCAATATCAAATACATCAATGCCTGCAAATTTTTTAAACAGAACACCCTTTCCCTCCATTACTGGCTTAGATGCTTCTGGGCCGATGTTTCCCAATCCTAGTACTGCGGTACCATTTGAAATAACGCCTACCAAATTGCCTTTGGCAGTATATTTATACACGTCATCTTTATTTGCCGCTATTTCTTTACATGGTTCTGCCACACCTGGAGAATAGGCCAAGGCGAGATCCATTTGAGAGGCCATAGGTTTTGTTGGTACGACTTCAATCTTACCTGGCTGCCCTTGGGTGTGAAAATTTAGAGCGTCTTCTCTTCTAATTTTTATGCTCATGAGGTTATGATATCAAAAATTGACTTAATTGATTAAGAAAGTAAAAATACGAAATAATAGAACCTATTTCGCAGTGGTGAATTCAGAAGATACTTTAAATGTATTTAGTATGACCTCCAGCTCCCGCATGAACTCGCGTTGCTTTTTTCCAGGGCTGTAAATAAAGCCTTCGATATAGTACAACCTATTTAAATCTTCATCTACAACTGTGTATCCTATAAATGGCCCTCCCATGGAAAGATTATTGGTTTTCCATAGACCTCTGGTCTCCACACCAAATTTATTATTGAAGCTGATTTCTTTGCTTACTACAGGAATGTAAGGAACTGAGGTTTCGGTTTTAATGTATGAATTTTCATTGGCAGGGTCTTCAAATAGCTGGTTTTGAGCTACGGAATCTCTGAATTTGATAATGTTCTCTTGAATGAAGGCGGATTCGCTTGTATAGTCCTTATAGGTTACAAATATATCTTTATCACTTTCGTCATTTATTTGTCTAAACCAAATGAAGCCCGGTTCGCTAATTACCATTTTATAGCCAAATGGAATTCTCATAGAACATTGATGTTCTTTTTCCAGAGTGGTAGTAAATCCAGTCATTTCATTTGACTTATACAGGCCGCTATAAAGGCGTTTATTTTCAACTTGATTGAAGTGTGTTTGAAGTTGTCCTGCTGACTTGGTTATGTTGTTATAAAGCGTTGCTTCATCCTTCCCAAATAGATACATAACACTTTGTCCACGTGCAAATTCATCGGCAGCAGTATAAACGAACAAATTATCGTTGGATCTTATTCTGTCTATTGAACCTTTGGTAAAGTAACTTTTTAAGGTCTTTGAGCTTGGTGTGTTACTATCTAATGTCATTACAAAAATCAAGTTTCGAACAGACTTTAGCACGTCATTCATTTTGCGCGGGTCTACTTGATTGAGCTTAAACATATACTCTTGGCGGGGCAATGTGCTTATTTCAGCTTGAAATACGGACCTTACAGCGTCACCAAGTTGACCTTGCCATTGGGCGGAGTCCATTACAACTATCATTTCTGCAGAATTACCACTGGCCTTAGGTAGTAAGGCAGTTTCTTTTTTGCCGTCACAGCCAAAAGCAAATAGTAAAATTAATATCGATAGGAGCTTAAAATTCATAGATAATGGAGTTTTATGATCATAATTATTTTGATCGCCAAAGTCACAAAGAAATGAAGGTTTTTAGATAAAGACTAATAGAACGGGAAATCTGTTAGGATCCAATGATCAAAGTCTGACCAACTTTGATTTTATTAGTCTCTAATTCATTTAAGGACTTAAGCTTTTCGATGCTAAGTCCTTCAAATTTTCTTGAAATATCCCACAAGGTGTCACCTGGCTGAACAATATAAGTTTTGGTTCCATTGGGCAGCTGTTTAAAAACAGGCTGAATGTTCTTAGCAACTAAACCTGGTTTTTGCCAGACAGTAAGATTTTGACCAACTCTAATAGTAGTTCCGTATATTTTGTTCCAGGTTTTAAGATCACTTACTCTAACTTGATATCGCTCAGCAATTGTTCCTAATACATCACCACTTCTAACTTTATGGATTACCTTCTCACGACCATAGGTGCTACCTTCCATATTTCTGGCTAAGTAGTCAACTTCTTTTTTACCTACTTTACTGGCCGAATCTAAAATAGTAACTCTGCTAAGCGCTAATATTTCTTTAGAATCTAAAGGTACTTTTATAGCGTAACCTTTTGTGTTTTCAGGAACAACACCTCTTTTTAATCCTGGGTTGAGTCTTTTCAAATCATCTTCGCAAAGGTTTAATTGTGCGGAAAGAGTTTCTAAGTGCACGTAATGATCTACATATACAGTGTCCAGCTCCTGCGAATATTCAAGTTCACTTTCTGTAAAATTGTGCTCATGGGCATAATTCATTGTGTAAATCATGGCAGTAAATTGTGGGAGGTAGGATCTTGTTTCTCGATATAAGTGGGGATAAATCTCCCAAAAGGTCTTTTTATACCCTGATCTTCTGATTGCCTTTCTAATATTACCTGGTCCGGTGTTATAAGCGGCAATAGCAAGTTCCCAATCACCAAACATGTTATATAGCTGTTTTAGATATCTGCATGCAGCTTCAGTAGATTTCTCAGGATCCATGCGATCATCTATGTACCAGTCGTTATTTAGCCCGAAAGACCTACCTGTGGCAGACATAAACTGCCATAACCCAACAGCTCTAGCACTTGACACTGCCACTGGGTTTAATCCAGATTCGATTATAGACAAGTATTTTAACTCTTCAGGAAGGCCATACTTAGCTAGATATTTTTCAAATAAAGGGAAGTATGCATTCTTTCTTTTCAGAATCATTTTAGTATACTCACGATCTTTCACCGTAAAGTAATTGACAAAGGCGTGAACTCTGGTGTTGTAAATTAACGGGATTTCATTTTCAAGGCAGCTAAGTCTGTCCTGAATCAGATCAAAATCAGCTTCTGCCGGCACATATTCATCGTTATTATCTGTTGTAGTCCACTCATTGCCTTGAGCCCATGTGTTAATCATAGGTAATGCACCAAGCAAAAAAGTAAGCAGTATTGTGATTCTACCAACCATAAATTAGTTCAACTTCAGTAAATATTCTGAGAAAGCCAAAAGTTTCTCTTCCTCAAAGTCATCTGCAATAACCTGAATACCAATAGGTAAGTTCCCTTTTCCTGTACCCGAAGGGATTGAGATTGCAGGTAATCCTGATACTGAAGCCTGCACAGTATATAAATCTGCTAGGTACATTGATAATGGATCAGTGCTGTGTTCTCCAAATTTAAAAGCAGTTGTTGGAGTTGTTGGAGCAATTATAAAATCATATTGATTTAATATCTCCTTACTAGCATCTCTGATCAGTCTCCGGACTTTTTGAGCTTTATTATAGTAGGCATCGTAATAGCTGGCACTCAAGACAAATGTTCCCAGCATTATTCTTTTTTTTACCTCATCTCCAAATCCTTCAGATCTTGATTGCTTGTACATACTTTCAAGCGAGTGAGCATTTGGAGACCTATAACCATATTTAACACCATCAAATCTTGATAGGTTTGAACTTGCTTCAGCTGTGGTAAGGATGTAATAAGTTGGTAGAATATAATCTAGCAAAGGAAAATCAACGGATTCAACTGTATGACCATTTGCCTCAAGCTTACCTATCTGATATTCAACATTGTCTTTTATTTCCTGATCAAGGCCTTCAGAAGTTAGCGTCTCTTTAATGTAAGCGACTTTGAATTTCTTATCATTGACGTCTAAGCTCTTTGAGTATTCTGGTACTTGTAAATGTGAGACAGTGCTATCATACTCATCACTACCAGAAATTACTTCAAGTACTAATGCCACATCTGCCGTCTCTTTACCGAAAATACCAATGCAGTCAAATGAAGACCCATAGGCAATAAGGCCGTGTCTTGATATTCTGGAATAGGTCGGTTTTAAACCAATAATGCCACAAAAGGCTGCCGGCTGTCTTACTGACCCGCCTGTGTCAGAGCCTAAAGAAATAAGACACATATCGGCCTGAACTGCTACCGCAGATCCTCCAGATGATCCACCTGGCACTCTTTCATTATCAATATCATTAAGAACATTGCCAAATGAGGAGTTCTCATTAGAAGACCCCATGGCGAATTCGTCACAATTGTTGCGACCAATTATAATGGCGTCTTCATCTATTAATTTTTGAACAGCTGTTCCGTTAAATTGAGAGTGGAAATCCTTTAGAATCTGGCTTCCGGCTTGAAGTCCATGGTCTTTATGACACAGAACATCCTTAAGGGTAATAACCATACCGGCTAACTTACCTGCAGTACCATTGGCTATTTTAGTATCTACTTCTTTGGCGGCTTGCTTTGCCTCATTGGCATACACCTCTACCAGTGCATTCAGATGTTGCTTATCCTGAATGTTAGTTAA
>NZ_SMLV01000187.1 GCF_009711525.1 Fulvivirga lutimaris | reverse complement strand
GGTTTATTTTTTGATGATTTTGTGAGTAGTATAGTTCTCGCCTGCGGAAATTCTTAAAAAGTAGATTCCATCACTTAGGTGAGAGATGCGGTTTGGTGCATTTGCTCTAATAGTCATCACTTGAGTACCATTCATGTTTAACAGCTGTATGGAAACATCCTCCTGCTGAGTTTGAATGGTCAAAACATCCGAAGCCGGATTTGGGTAGATGAGTAGGACAGAAGTTACATCATCAACCCCTGTCACAGTAATTACATCAAAAGATTGTTCAATTGATGCCGCAGCTAGAAACCTATCATTACCAGCTTGATTTGCACTTACTACAACAGTTCCTAAATCAGAGAATGACACCACATTTCCTGTAACCGTAGCCGGACCACTAACGATAGCATAACTCACTTCTAAACCTGAAGAAGCTGTTGCTGACAGATTTAAAGAACCAGCTTCAAAGAACTGATCATCAACGGTATTGAATGTAATGGTCTGCTCGTTTTTGAAAATGGTGAATGACTGTTCTACAGAGGTAGCTGGTGCAAAGGCATCATTTCCTGCTTGAGCGGCAGAAACAACCACTTCACCCAAACCAGTAAATGTTATAACATCACCACTGACTGTTGCTGGCCCACTTAATATCTCATAAGCTATATCTAATCCAGATGTGGTAGTTGCACTAAGTTCTAACCTACCATTGCTAAATAGTTGATCCTCTATAGTTTCAAAGGTTATAGATTGTGCAGTCAGGCCATTTACAACATTGAATGATACAGACTCTGCTATGGCAGCATTATAGTTGATATTACCTTCCTGACTCACCGTTACAGTCACTTCTCCCTCAGAGCCTTCAAGTGTAATAGTGCTTCCTGAGATACTGGCTGGGCCTGAAATCGTATAAGTGAGATCAAGTCCACTAGTTGTAGATGCTACTACATTAAATGGGTTATCTGTTGTGGTTTTATTTGATATTGCTTCTATGGAAATAGTTTGATCGGCTTTATTTACTGTTAGCGTCTGATTTACTGGAAGAGCAATATTGAAATCTGCATTACCCATTTGAGAGGCTTCTATTGTTGTTGTGCCTACGCCCACTATTGTTATAGTACTTCCATTAATGGTGGCAACTGCAGTGTTGGAACTTGTATAACTTACCACTAAGCCCGAACTTGCGGAGGCAGTTAGTTCAAAGCCTGGGTCATCATATGCTTTATTCTGAAGAGAATTAAAGGTTATAGACTGATCTGTTTTTGATGGATCTTTAACTTGAAAAGTGGCAGAAATAGTTGCTGAATTATAGTTGTCATTTCCAGCTTCAGTTGCACTAACTTCCACAAAACCTTCGGTACCATCTAATGTTAAAGTAGAGCCACTTAAACTTGCAGGACCTGAAATAATTTCATACAAGAAACTTGTTAACCCACTGCTGGATGTAGCGGAGACTACAAAGGGAGTGTTAGCAATTTCTTGATCAACAATAGCAAATGTGATTGTCTGATCAGCCTTTTCTACTATAAGTGTTCTTTCAATATTATTTGCTGAATGATAATAATCATTACCCGATTGACTGGCAGTTATGGTTGTTATACCAGCTCCAACAATAGACAGGGTCGAACCATCTATTGTAGCCACAGTCTCATCTGAACTAGAATAGTTTACATTCAATCCGGATGAAGCGGTAGCCGTTAATTCAAAGTCGGCATCACCAAAGCTTTTGTTATCAAGAGCATTGAAAGAGATGGTTTGTTCCATTTGGCCAATATCTGAAGAAAGGGTCCAGTCGAACCCAAGAGGAGACCAGCCATCATCCCATAATATGTAGATGACCTGCCCTTCTGTAAGACTAAGTGTAACTTGTGATTGAAGACCGCTAAAGTCATCACTTTCACTATGACCGCTAAAATCATTACAATCAAAATACACCTTTAACCAAGTGTCGGTTGATGTAGTACCAACAGTGCTTATAGTATAGTTGCCTGCTGATGGAGCAGTAAACTCAAACCAAAACGAGGCATATTCACTTGTATTATTACCTAAAACAGCTTGAACAGGGTCTCCGCAACTATCCCCGGGTTGAATAGGTGATTCTGTAAGAGTCCAATCAAAATCACCACCTGCTGCGCTCCATTTAATATAATAGGTTTCACCATTGACAACATCAGTCACATTGAAAAAACTGATCCCGTTACCCTTAAATGTTCTTGAATAACAATCACTTCCAGAATACACCATCAAGTGTTTATCAAAGGAAGAATTGATTTGAATCTTACCATCCTGAGTAGCAGTATATTTATACCAAAACTCACTATTTGTTGTGGATGGGACAGTGTTTATTCCTGTAGTGGCAATAGCAGCATATACACAATCGTCCCCTGGCTCAATATCCGACTCAGTCAATGTCCATTCGAAATCGCCCTCTGGGTAATCTAGCCATTGAATATAATAGGTTACACCGTTCGTGGCACCTGTAAATGAGAAATTTCGCCCCCCAATGGTTTCAAGAGAAAGTGATGTACAATCAGTTCCTGAATATATATAAATACCATTACCTTCAGGGGAATTAATTTGAATCTTTCCATCTCGGGTTGCGGTGTATTCATACCAAAATTCTTCATTTGCTGTTGCCGGCATTGTATTTGTTCCAGCGTTAGCCAAAACGGCACTATTACAGTCATCTCCTGATGCTTCTGTTAGAGTCCAATCGAAACCATATGGAGAATAAGTGTCATCCCATAAGATATAAATTACTTGCCCACTATTTAGGCTTACTTTGACCTGAGACTGGTAATCTTCAAAGTCATCGTTTTTATTAATTAATGTTTCAGAACAGTCTGAGAATACTTTTAAATATGTGTCAATCGTGGTTGTTCCTACAGAACTTATTATATAATTGCCGGCAGATGGAGCTGTAAATTGAAACCAGAATTTGGTAGCACCACTGGTATTACTTCCAAGCACGGCCTCAACGGGGTCTTCACATGTATCACCGGGCTCTAATAATGATTCTGTCAATGTCCAGTCGAAATTACCTCCATTATTAAGAATCCAGCGTATAAAATAAGTTTCATCAGTTAAAACTTGTTTAAACTCAATTTGGTTATACCCACTCACCTCGTTTACGAGTAAAGAACAATTACTTCCGGAATATATAGTTACGTTACTATTATCTGAAGAATTGATTTTAATCTTGCCATCTTGAGTGGCGGTATATTTATACCAATATTCACTAATTGTGGTAGCTGGAACGTTGTTTGTGCCGGTAGAAGCAAACGCGGCATTATTACAATCTTCACCAATTACTACAGCTGACTCTGTTAAAGTCCAATCAAAGTTACCCCCAGAAAAAACATACCATTGAATGTAATAGGTTTCTCCGTTGACTAAACCTGTAAAAACTAAATTGTTATATCCATTAACCTCGTACGAAAGTGATGAGCAATCAACTCCAGAATAGATGTTGATGTTATTACCGGCAGATGAGCTAATCTGAATCTTACCATCTTGGGTTGCAGTGTATTCATACCAGTATTCACTGCTTTCGGTAGCAGGAAGCGTATTTGTGCCAGAAGAGGCTACAATGGCCGTTTCACATGTTTCTTGAGCAAAGGCATAATTCAGTAAAAAAGTGATAAAAAGCAGAGGTAGAAGTTTTTTCATAAATGAAGAATTATTTGAAATATCATGTAGAATAAAGGAGAATCTACAAATGCTCTAAAAACTATAGGCAGACTCAAGGCAATTAGGTGCAATAATTAAAAAAAATAATATTATATATTATAATAAGTTATATTTTAAGGATGTAACTTTTGGATGTTTTTATTGCTTTATTTGGCCCGTAAATATCAATAAATAAGGAGGATGAAAGACTGATTTGGTTTAAGGAAATTTAGGGTATGTAAGAAGTGTCGTGAAATTGATGTAAAAGTAAAAGAGCTTTTCCAAGTTGGTGCAAATAGTTGGGTCTACTTCATATATTGGATAGTAATGTATTAAGCTTAAACTAATTCTATCCTAAAAAATATTTGAAATAATGGCCGGTATTTACAGCTGAATTTTCAGGGAACTTTTGGTTTGTGTTCGTACACTTTAACCAAAACCCAGCTTTGGATTTACCTGAGTAAATGTGTTTAATAGTTACTAAAGTGAATAGTCAGCCCCACCCCAATGCGGGGCAGGGACTGACATACACACACATCTATTAATTACTCGCCAACCAAATGGAATTGATACTCACCAGATACTGATGCTGTTCTGCCGCCAGTTGGTGCACCGTCAGCCATGAAGGTCATTGTTAGGTTGCCTCCGGACAGACTTATGGAGATGGAGGTGTCACCATCTCTTAAAATCAGATTAGGGTTGTCATTCTGAAAATCCCAAAATCCAGAGGTTCCCCATACAGGGCTCAGGCCATTTTCGGTAATATAGGTCTTGTTGCCTATGGTTAACTTAAAACCTTCAAACTGGCTTGTTACATCAAAGCCATCTTTTGTAACACCATCATTACTCAGCACCCATTTGCTACCATCATTCATCAGGGCAGTAAGCTGCTCGTCAATTTCGCTGGGTGTGGGTTCAGAGTCGTCTTTGCAACTAAC